>NZ_JABUYD010000058.1:0-1693 GCF_014897515.1 Brevibacterium sp. FME17 | reverse complement strand
CCTCGAGTTTTCATGATTAGGATCGACCGGATG
This sequence comes from Brevibacterium sp. FME17, assembly GCF_014897515.1. NCBI lineage: Bacteria > Bacillati > Actinomycetota > Actinomycetes > Micrococcales > Brevibacteriaceae > Brevibacterium > Brevibacterium sp. FME17. The sequence goes on along the minus strand of NZ_JABUYD010000058.1, from coordinate 1,660 downwards.
GTGGACTGACAGAAGAAAAGTGCTCCTGACCAGGGATAATGGTGTTTGCGAAGACAACCAGAACCCGTTGGAAAAGGAGCACTCTCACAGTGAAGCCTACCCGCACCTATCCTCGCTTGCACGTCGATACCGCGCCCAGCAACGCCATCGGGCAAGCCGGCGGCATGTTGTTGACCGAAACCGTGCACACCAGCGGGATTGGCCACTACCTGAAGCAGGCATTGGCAGCGTGGAAGAAGCCCTTCGCCGTCCACGACCCCGCGAAGATCCTCACCGACATCGCCATCACCCTCGCACTCGGCGGTGACGCCCTCTCCGATAGCTCCGTCCTCCGCGACGAACCCGACCTCTACGGCCCAGTGGCATCGAACCCGACGATCACCCGCCTCATCCGCACCCTCGCCGCCAACGCCGATCGAGTACTGGCTGCTCTCAACACTGCTCGGGCGGCGGCCCGTGCCCGGGTGTGGGAACTCTCCGGGGCTCAGGCACCAAACCACGAGACAGATGCTTCGACTCCGCTGATCGTCGATATCGATGCCACCTTGGTCACCGCTCACAGCGAGAAGGAAGACGCGAAACCCACCTATAAGAAGGGATTCGGGTTCCATCCCCTGCTGGCGTTCATCGACCACGGAAGACCAGGCTGTGGCGAACCCGTTGCTGGGCTGCTGCGTCCCGGTAATGCGGGTTCGAATACCGCCGCCGACCACATCACACTGGTCAAAGAAGTTCTTGCTGGCCTGCCCGGCGGCAAGCCTCGTCCGGGGAAATCGGTCCTCATCCGCACTGATACTGCTGGCGGCACCCACGCTTTCCTGAACTTCCTCACCAGGAGGCGTCTGTCGTATTCGATCGGATTCATGCTGCCGACGACGATGCCCGACCTCTACCGCCAGCTGACGAAACTGAAAGCGTGGGAGCCGGCCTACGACACGAACGGCGATCCCCGTAAAGGGGCCGATGTTGCCGAACTCACCAGTGTCCTTGAACTCGATGATTGGCCGGACGGGATGCGAGTCATCGTCCGCCGTGAACGTCCCCACCCGGGTGCCCAACTGCGATTTGACGATGTCGACGGATACCGACTGACCGCGTTCGCGACGAACACGACCGGTGGCCAGCTGGCTGATCTGGAAGTCCGGCACCGCTGCCGGGCCAGATGTGAGGACCGGATCCGGATCGCCAAAGACACCGGGCTGCAAAACTTCCCACTCAAGGATTTCGACCAGAATCGGATCTGGTTGGCCATCGTCGCTCTTGCCGGTGATCTGCAGGCCTGGAGCGGACTGTTGGCCTTCGCCGATGATCAGATTCGCAGGTGGGAGCCGAAGAGACTGCGCATGCACATCTACACGGTGCCGGCCACGATCGCGAGGACCGCTCGCCGGGCCGTGGTGCATATGAAGAAAACTGCCCGGTTCGCTCAAGACATCGTCGCCGGCCTGAACCGACTGCGTACCTTGCCGGGACCCGAGCCGGGATAATCGTCCTGGTGTAAGTGTCCGTTCGAGTAGAGGAAACCACTGGGGGTTGGGTCCCCGCCGAACCGTGGCGAGACACGGTGGTCGCGTCATACCCGAATGGCACAATCGGAACCGAATGCGCTCCATAGCGCGAGAATCATGGGCGCGAGCCACACCATGAAAAATCGAGGCTA
>NZ_JABUYD010000057.1:0-1706 GCF_014897515.1 Brevibacterium sp. FME17 | reverse complement strand
CCTGAGTTGCACAGGTTTAGTTACCCTGGCGGAGTCAAGGTGATTGGCCAGTCGGTAGCGCGTCGAGGAGTTCTCTCGCCGCCGGCGGGATATCCGGGGCGAACGTGATCTCCTGATCACCAATGACGCCAGTGAACTCCCGCAACGGACGCAACGTCGTGATGATCTTCTTCAACGACACCCCTGACGCGTCTTGCATAAACCTCGCCACACCCAAAGCAGTGAACACGACCGTCAGATGAGCCTCGATCGCGTCCCGGGTCCGGTGAAACATCGGCCGTGCGTTCAGATCTGTTTTCGACATCCGAAACGACTGTTCGACATGCCAGAGGTCGTGATAGCTGCCGATGACCTCCCTTGCCGGCATGATGGTCTTTGGAATATTGGTGACGTATCCCTTGAACCCGGAGAGCTTCATCGCCCGGTCATAGGCCTTCTCGTCGAAGACCTTCTCCGCTCCCTTGGTTTTGACGAACCTCGCTGATTTCGGTTGCGAGTCTCCCTCGATGATGCTGATAGCTCGGTTGCGCTGCAGATTCAGAGTCTGTTCGTCACGCATCGCTCTCTTGCGTCGGTACTGCCACACCGCCCGCCACGCATCCGGAAACGACTCCGCGTCCCAGACGGGTTCCGACCTCGTTTGTGTTCGGTGTGGGGCAAGTCGTTTCTGGCCACGAGGAGTGATCGTATCGATGACGGTCTGGTCATCGGCCCACTCGCCGTTCCAGGCGAAAAACGTTGCCAGGTCGTGCGGGGCCTTGACCTGCCTGGAACCAACAATGAACCGCAGGCCTGCGTCATCGAGTTCAGTCAAATTCTTCGACGAGAGCATTCCGGCATCGGCAGCCACGACCATGTCCGATACTTGGTGGCGGTCTTGGAAGCGTTTGATCACGGGAATGATCGTGTGGGTCTCTGCTTTGTTGCCTTCGAAGCACCCGATCTCTAACGGGAACCCTGTTCGATCAACGAGGAGTCCGACAACGATCTGTGGATCGACTCGGCGTTCTTTGGAGTATCCGACCTTTCGCAGACTGTCTTCCTTTTCAGCCTCAAAATATAAGGTGGTGACGTCGTAGAGCAACAGACTGATCCCGGTCGTAGCCACTGAGTAGTCGAAACACTTCGCTGCGATCTGGTCGCGATAGTTGTGGTCGCGGGCGCGTTTGAGGCAGGTCAGGAACGTGTTGCGGTGAACGACATCAACACCGAGCTCGGAAAGGACTCTCACGCTATCGGATTTCGAGGTGGGTTCGATCAGGCGGGCGAGGACGAGTTGGAAGAAGGCTTCGTCATCAACAGTGTCGAACCCTAACCGTTGGTAGGCGGCGCGGATCGTATCGACGATGACTTGCGACCGACTCGACTTCACGACCGCGGGTGCTGTGGCTGGTTTGTCGGTGTGGTCGAAGTCGAGGATTCCTTGGCCGGGGTAGAGTTTGTCGCGGCCAAGAGCCATGAGTGCTGCGAGTTCCTCGGGGGTGTGGGCAGAACCGAGGTGCTCGACGATGCGGTAGCGTCCACCTGTTTTGTCAGCGATCTGCACTGCGGTGGCCCCGGACGCTGTGGGGACCTTACGCACGAATGGGCTCATGGTCCCATTTTAGTGTCGAATTTAGTTACCCAAAAGCGCGAGTGATAACTCCCTTACCAGCACAAACATTCCACGACACCGTGAAATCACCGGTCACCTGTGCAAGTCAGGT
>NZ_JABUYD010000056.1:0-1786 GCF_014897515.1 Brevibacterium sp. FME17 | reverse complement strand
CACCAGGATCACGAATCCCGCTAGCTCGGGTGTCCACAAAACCAGGCTAACCTCAGCATTGGTGTGGGTTGGTGTCATTGCGGCGGTCCTGGGAGTAGTTGGGTTTGTCTGCGCCGCGGTGGTGAAGTTCGGCATTCGCTTTATCCGCACACCGAGTAGTAGGTCTTAGTAGTACTAGGTCAGGGTCAAAGCGGCGCTGGGTTGGACAGATCTGTCAGCGAATGCACCCTACCGTTTAACAATTTTGTTGAGCTCGCATACCTGATGGACAGAATTGGAAACTGTTTTCGCTGAGTCAGCTCTCTAGCGGTCATCTGGGTCCCGCTCGTCAGAGATGGTTGCCCTGCCTTCGAGTTCGCTCGACAATTCGCGGATAAGGCGGTTGCCTTCATCGATAAACCATTGGTGATTCTCTTCGGAGTCCCACCCCGAATCTGGGTAATCGACGACGGGGTTGAAGTGAGAGCTCCAGAAGTCCATGTAAGCATGGAGATCGTCGGCCAGGTCCGCTGAAATTGGGAGGTCTGAAGTCCCCACTGCAATGTCGTCGGTGTCATGGCTCCACAGCGGTTCCTTCCGCCCCCAGTCGGGAAAGAATCGAATCTCGATTGGCGAGTTCATAGAACACAACTCTGCGTGCGGCTTCGCCGGATTACGCAGGGACTTTCTCTTTTCAGCTTCCCGAACGAATGAGAGCCCCAAGGACCAACCAAGCGGTACAAGGGCAATCGGAACACAGACCACCGAAACCACGACCGCTGCCACATAGGCGCTTATCCAACCATCCTCGATCGTGCCTGCCCACAACCATACGAAAATGCAGAAGCCGACAAGGAGTATGGACACGGACGCTACTGCGATGTATGCGATCTTCGCGCCTTTGGATTCAGGAATCAAAATTCGTTCTCCTCTCTCAGGTGTGCTGGCGGCATGTCCGATGTTCCGAATCACGGGTTTCGTCTGCGGATGATAGTTATTCTTATCGGCAAGGGCGGCGCCGTCGTTGTGTGAATTGTCGACTGCCTCCGCCGCTCGTTCGTCGCAGTGTTGTAAGTGTGTGCCACGGATCGTTGAGGCCGGTGTGGCATATTGAGATCAGACCATAATGGCAGGGGTATAGGGGAGATTCGCGGTGAGCAATAGTGACTCGGTGCACATGATGATCATAGCCACTGACGAATCGGTAGAGCTGTATCACATGGAAGATGTGCAGTGGGTGGAGTGGGTGCTACTCGGCTGGTTCGTCGTTGGTGCCGCCATCGCGGTCTGGTTCCTGACCATCATCGTGAAAAGGCAACACGCATGGTTGCCGCTCACTCTCCTCGGTGTCGCCTCTGTGAGCCTGATCGCCGGGGGATTCTGGGTCCAGTTGGGCTCCGGAGCTTATAGGGACAGTGAGGCACTGTGGGCCTGCCCTTCGGGTCTCAACGCTATGCGAATCACCGAAGCGAACGGATATCCGTTGTCGGATGGAATCGTTCGATGTCGTGCCGACGCGAAAAGGAACGTGGCAGTCGGCGCAGCGATGGCGGGCGCGGGGGTAATTCTGGCATTCGGTTCGCCTCTCGTCGGTCGACGTCCAAAGGCAGTGGTGCCCGCATAGCCGGGCGGAGTTGCAAGCCAACTTCGCATGTCGTCGCTAGTCAATTTTTCTTCTCGGGACTGATGCAAGGAGAGGTGACAATTCAAGTGTCACGCTGCGAGGGCAGCTGGCTCTATGATTGCTTCGTACTCTACTGGCGTCAATCGACCCAACCGGGCTTGTCGGCGACGTCGGTGATATGTC
>NZ_JABUYD010000055.1:0-1788 GCF_014897515.1 Brevibacterium sp. FME17 | reverse complement strand
TTTTTGGGGGTTGTGGTGACGGGTGAGTGTTTGTGGTTTGAGAATCCAATAGCGTGTTTGTTTGAACAGATAGTGATGCCAGAAATATTAGTTTTCTGGTAAGACAATCACATGTTCACGCACTGATGTTTCCTCCCTCGCTGGAGGAGCATGCCAGCGTGTGTGGGCATGATTTTTTGGTCAGCTGCGATCACCCCGTGATCGTTGGTTGGCTGTCTTGCTGGGATTCATTCGTAACATAAAGTTTTTTATGGAGAGTTTGATCCTGGCTCAGGACGAACGCTGGCTGCGTGCTTAACACATGCAAGTCGAACGCTGAAGCCTGGTGCTTGCACTGGGTGGATGAGTGGCGAACGGGTGAGTAACACGTGAGTAACCTGCCCCCGACTTCGGGATAAGCCCGGGAAACTGGGTCTAATACCGGATATGAGCATTCTTCGCATGAGGGATGCTGGAAAGTTTTTTCGGTTGGGGATGGGCTCGCGGCCTATCAGTTTGTTGGTGAGGTAATGGCTCACCAAGACGACGACGGGTAGCCGGCCTGAGAGGGCGACCGGCCACACTGGGACTGAGACACGGCCCAGACTCCTACGGGAGGCAGCAGTGGGGAATATTGCACAATGGGGGAAACCCTGATGCAGCGACGCAGCGTGCGGGATGACGGCCTTCGGGTTGTAAACCGCTTTCAGCAGGGAAGAAGCCCCTTGGGGTGACGGTACCTGCAGAAGAAGTACCGGCTAACTACGTGCCAGCAGCCGCGGTAATACGTAGGGTACAAGCGTTGTCCGGAATTATTGGGCGTAAAGAGCTCGTAGGTGGTTGGTCACGTCTGCTGTGGAAACGCAACGCTTAACGTTGCGCGTGCAGTGGGTACGGGCTGACTAGAGTGCAGTAGGGGAGTCTGGAATTCCTGGTGTAGCGGTGAAATGCGCAGATATCAGGAGGAACACCGGTGGCGAAGGCGGGACTCTGGGCTGTAACTGACACTGAGGAGCGAAAGCATGGGGAGCGAACAGGATTAGATACCCTGGTAGTCCATGCCGTAAACGTTGGGCACTAGGTGTGGGGGACATTCCACGTTCTCCGCGCCGTAGCTAACGCATTAAGTGCCCCGCCTGGGGAGTACGGTCGCAAGGCTAAAACTCAAAGGAATTGACGGGGGCCCGCACAAGCGGCGGAGCATGCGGATTAATTCGATGCAACGCGAAGAACCTTACCAAGGCTTGACATACACCAGACCGGGCTGGAAACAGTCCTTCCCCTTTGGGGTTGGTGTACAGGTGGTGCATGGTTGTCGTCAGCTCGTGTCGTGAGATGTTGGGTTAAGTCCCGCAACGAGCGCAACCCTCGTTCTATGTTGCCAGCACGTGATGGTGGGAACTCATAGGAGACTGCCGGGGTCAACTCGGAGGAAGGTGGGGATGACGTCAAATCATCATGCCCTTTATGTCTTGGGCTTCACGCATGCTACAATGGCTGGTACAGAGAGATGCGAGACCGTGAGGTTTTAGCGAATCCCTTAAAGCCAGTCTCAGTTCGGATCGTAGTCTGCAATTCGACTACGTGAAGTCGGAGTCGCTAGTAATCGCAGATCAGCAACGCTGCGGTGAATACGTTCCCGGGCCTTGTACACACCGCCCGTCAAGTCACGAAAGTCGGTAACACCCGAAGCCGGTGGCCCAACCCCTTGTGGGAGGGGGCCGTCTAAGGTGGGACTGGCAATTGGGACTAAGTCGTAACAAGGTAGCCGTACCGGAAGGTGCGGCTGGATCACCTCCTTTCTAAGGA
>NZ_JABUYD010000054.1:0-2198 GCF_014897515.1 Brevibacterium sp. FME17 | reverse complement strand
CAGCAGGACCTGAAATCCCGCTACCTTGGGTGTCCACTATTCGAGGCTAACCTCAACAAGATCGAAGGCGCACACGGCATCAACGTCACGGTTGACTACAAGGGAATCAACAATCCCGGCGACTACGCCTCACCATCCAGTGAGCACGCCCCAGTTTTCGAGTTTAAAGTGAAGAACGACTCAGACATGACCGTCAGTCAAGGAATGGTAATTGCGCAAGTCTCGTACGGCACTGACACCACCTCCAATGCCGACATTATTTGCGGAGACGGACTGTTCGAATGTACGGGAAATGCCCCCATTGCACCGGGTCAATCCACCACGTTCACTGACGGCTACACGGCACCCGAGGGCTCGGACGTTCGAATCGAGATTCAGGTGTATTTTGACGAGTCATCCGAGGCCTACGCTGATTTCACCGTCACGGGCAGCATCTAAAGTGGGCCGTGGGTAAGGACTCACTGGCCGCTGCTTCGTGGCCGCTGCAAGGCTGGAGAATATAGCACACAACGACGGAAAGCCCCAGGGCGGCCTTAAACAAGACCGCCCTGGGGCGAGTGCGTATTTGGTTAGTAAACGGCTGCATCGGGCACGCGGGCGGTTAACGCGCAGTGCTGCGCTGGTAATACAAGTTCAACACTCGATTCAGAAGCAAAGTGATCGACATGAAAGCCATAGAAGTCTGAGGCAGATCACCGTAACTCTTCGCGACCACGACACCATTCTCTTCCGACGTCTCGAACCCACGCATAAGCGTCGGCCAATAATACCCATGAGCCGAACCGCTGCCCATGCGCCAACTCATCAAATACGAGTGAGTGAGAACTGCGCTCTTGCCGTGCTCTGGAAGATACTTTGCCGCGATCTTCACAATGTCAGTATCGGAGGTAACATCCTTCCAGCCGCTCACCCGCGACTTGAGTAGAGAGCGAATCTCTCCCAGCTTCGTCCGACACTCTTTCGCCCGAGCTGGCAGACCATCTACCCCATACGCCTCACTAAGCTGCTCGTCGTGAGTGATGTCTTCTAGCGCATTAGCTTCATTACGAAGCTCCGAGTACTTCACTTCCAAGGCGCGATTCGCCTGCAAGTCAAGATTCTCGGCGTCAAGTATCCATAATGCTCGAGAAGCGGCCAGTTGCGATGATCGCAGAAACGCGTGCGTGCTCGAGGGCGTCAAGTACGGTGACCACGATTCTTCATTAAGGTCGCCCTTGACGATCCTCGCAACGGCAGTCACGTGCTCGAGGGCAATGGAGATTCCGTGCCAGGCGATTGTGCTCACCTCCGCCCTTCGGCACCGCCTGTCAGAGGAGTCCAGCAGGCTACCTCTTTGGACCTTGATCGGCGATTGAACGTAGTGTCCCCATCGCTCGATGAGCGTGAGGCAGCTCATAAGTCTTTGCTCGGGGGTTTCCTCCGAGAACTCCGGGTCTTCCATAGCACCGTCTGCAGTCATGACCCCACCTTAGTCAACGCAGTGCTACACCTGACGTGAACGGTCCAATTCAATATATAACGGAATAGTAACGATGGAGTAATTGCAAAAAACCTCCACCTCGGCGAGGCCACAGAAACCCCACACGGGCGCCACTCAGGAACACCCATAATGCACCCACGGCTCGCGTAAACACTGGGAACGCCCAAGCTGCAATCTTTCTGTGTGTGAAAGTCGTTATGCCTACGGGGAGCGATAGTGGGTAGCCCGAGGGGGTAGCGGGTGGGTGTCTTTGCAGGTCAGAGGGGTGTTGGGTGTGTGTTCGCTTGTGCTGGTTCGTGCTCGTAGTCTGATTTGCGGATTGCGAATGATGCTGCCGACTGGTGTGTCGGCAGGCGCACTTGCTGGTTGGTTTGTTGGTAAGCATTGTTGTATTACTCATTTACTCGTGTTGGTGTTGTAGGGCATGACCATGTGGTCAGTGCCTCATGTATGCCTTATGTGCAATGCCTTTAATCATTTAGTTAATGATTGTTCTTCGTCTTGTTCGTGTGCATTGACTGTCGAGTGATGAAGTCAACGACGAAAGCAATCGCGATTGCAAATGTGAATGGCAATTGGTTTACTCATCGACTCTCCAACTATCTCAGCCCACCAACTCAGCATCAGTAGCTCAGCTCACGTGCTGCAGAGCCTGCTCACTGTTGAGGTTAGCCTGGTTTTGTGGACACCCGAGCTAGCGGGATTCGTGATCCTGGTG
>NZ_JABUYD010000053.1:0-2361 GCF_014897515.1 Brevibacterium sp. FME17 | reverse complement strand
CATTGACACACCCACTGATCTACTGCTCAGTCACCACGCTTCATTCCGCAGAGCCACTAACGTTCGGCGCAGGCGGGTCCCTGGTAAGCGTCGCGTCACTCGGCGCACCAATGATGTCGGTGTGCGCGGTGATCACAATAGTCTCAGGGTTCAGCATCTGGGCGACGGTCACTGCTTACTTGATTGAATTGTTTCCCACTCGTCTCCGATCTACCGGGTACGGTGTGGCCTACTCGCTGCCGAGCATTATTCCTGCCTTTTATGCTTATTACATGGTGTGGTTGAGCGATCTCATACCGTTCAAGTACACTCCCACGATAATTATCGCGGTCGGTGCAGTTTTGATAATCCTAGGCTCAGCATCAATCAGAGACACCCGTCACGTCGACCTTGCTGAAGTTTGAATGATCAACAGTGGAAGTAGAGGAATTCGTTGACCGACGGGGCGTTCGGTTGGTCGGATCGTAGTTGATGATTGCCGCCAGGGTTTGGGGTGAGAGAGAATTCGTCATTCCCATCCAGCAATCACCGCCGTCTCTTGGGGGTGCACGATGTGTTGAGATGCGACAGTGGAGTGAACCGGTAGCAGTAGTACGGGAATCCATTAGCACGATTCGGAATCCTCGCTCCAGAATTCGTCGGTGTGCTTGTTAGTGCACCCTTCTCGTGAGTCTGGAACTAATATTGATAACTCAGCTTCCTCAGTTCGATGTCGGCTTACGACCTGGCCAAGTTTGCGCTGACGCTCCTCAAGTATGACTCTCAGCGCGCACCAGCAAGTGTCTCGAACTGGCAAGTGGCGAGCTAGCTTCATTAACATGATCTGTCTTTGGTTCTAACTTGCTGGACTATCTGTTCGAATCCAACGTACCGGTGGGGGTGGAAGCCGAAGCACTGCTTGACCGACCGAACCTATCGCCCTGACGGGCGCGTTGAGCATGAGCGCGTGCCTTGATCCTGTTTCCACAAGTGGTCATGGAACACCACTTTGCTGTGGCCGGCCGGGAGTGGTCAATGAGGAAGAGGTTGCACTCAGTGTTGGCACAGGCGCGGAGTCGACCTGGAAGCTGTTGAACCACGTGTGACCACGCCAGTACAACCCGGGCAGAGAGCCGCTCGTCAACTGGGGCATCGAGCTGCCATCGAATGCCATCAGGAGTGACCTCAGGTAGCATGACTGCCTTGTCGAGAGCCGAGGCAAGGCAGTCAGCTGCGTCGGGATCGCCCCGGATGATGTCCTGGAGGGCGTCGCGTGTTTGCTGCAGATGCAGAAGCTCCGACTTGGCACCGGTGCCACCGAGCCTTTTGGCCAACTCGCCACCTTCTCGGACAGCGAGCTGGTCTGTGGGGGAGCCGTCGACTATCGGTGCGCTATTCAGCACCGCGATTAACAGGTCTTCATCTTCCAACTTTGTCGCCTTCCGGTTCGTTACTGAGGTTACCCGCACTGCTTCCAAGATACAGAATTCACCCAAACCGCGATCGACCATTAGCTCACGCTGAATGCCTTCGAAGCGATGAACCAATGGACCCCCACAGGGTGACTTCAGCCTGCATGTGTTTCACCAGAACAACGAGCTCGCCGGTTACAGTTCAGTGCTGCACGCATTGAGTCTGACCGGCTCCAATGGTGATTGCGGGCTACGACTCAGCGCAGTCGTCATCGGCTTCGGTGCCACAGCACGAGGAGCATTCACTGCTCTCAAGCCGCAGGGACGTACCTGCGGACCGAAGATCTGGACGCCTTCACCCTGGAGGTATGTTGATCGCCATCTCATGTGACGAAGGTGTGGGCTTCGAATGGGCCAGACCCACCGGATTCGACGATCCGCCTGAATACTCGCTTCCTCGGGGTCCACCGATCGTATCTTTGGGGACCAGAGACTATTCGATGGTAGTATGAGCGCCCAATACACGTCATGGGGCCGACAATGGCGAAACGGTGACGGCAGAGTCGTCGCTTCTCTAGAGTGTGATCGCGTCAGCTTGTCTGTGCAGGCCGCGAATGCAGCTCGCGTCGCCTGGAATCTTTACAAGGCAGTTTGAAATGATGAGGTGGGCAAGCTGCTGTTCCAGGCGTGGTGGGCGCCAGAGTAACATGCGCTAAAGGGTCGGTAGCTTCGATTTGGGTGTGGTGGCACCGAAGAACGCCACTGCTGGCACCCGCAGGCAATATCGATGGTGCCCAACCGCACGATCGGGTGGTCCCCAAAGCTCCAAATACTCACCGCCGTCGGCAGCACCCAGTTCCCCAGCCGCTGCCCCTGCGTGGCCAGCAAGGCAGCGATGGAGGGGATGACCCCGGTACTAGGGATCCTTCTATGTTTGTCAAGCGGCGCTGAGTCGTGTCTCGTTGGCGTT
>NZ_JABUYD010000052.1:0-2676 GCF_014897515.1 Brevibacterium sp. FME17 | reverse complement strand
GTCGGGGGCGAAGAGGAACTTACCAACGAGTCACCACGCTTAGATCCGAAGAGCCGGTAAAACCGGCTCCGACCTCGGCGGTAGCTCCGCGTGCCTCTTCGCTAATCGGGCGGACACCTCTAGTCTTGAAATCATGAGCACAACTTTGCAGGACCTCGTCAATCGCGCCGTCTTCTTCTCCACAGAGATGCAGACGCACTTCGGCGCTCTCATCGCCGATGCCGAATGGGAGGTCGATTTCTCGTCCGACCCACACCTGACCTTCACTTCTGCGGAGGGGACTGTTCTGCGTGGCCGCCCGCATCTGCTCGGTTCGGAGTCGAATGGGCAGAGTACATGGCTGTGGGGTTGGGAGAACATCAACGAGTTCCCCGAGGCTGTCGTCGGCCTCGCCCACGAGGTTCGCAAGTTCGGCGCCGCCGAGGATGTCGCCGAGTTGATCTCTGAGGAGCTCCCCCTGGATGAGGAGCTTGCGCTGCGTCTGACCTTGGCGTCGAAGGAGGCCACCGGAAAGTGGGCTCACTATCCTGCTGCAGCCGGTGCAGGCACGACGGTCTGGCTGCTCGTCGATGCTCCGGAGCTGACTTTGCCCGAGCCTCAGGTCAAGGCCACTGTGCGAGCTCTCATGCAGGGACTGACACAGACGACTGTGACCGATCATCGCGTCGCCCTCGAGGCATATGTGGCCAAGCGGGGCATCCCCACCGCAGTGTTGCCTGAGGCCGGACTACGTCTGCTCTTCGCCGATGGGTCGGCTGACCTGTCCTTTGACGACCAGAACCGGATCTCCAATTGCGAGATGGGTGCACCGCTCGAAGGTGAAGCTGCGCAGCAGTATGCGCAGGCCACCGGGACGTCCGCGCCCGCAGAAGAGGCCGCGGATGTTCCTGCCGCGGCGACCGAGTCGAATCCTGCTGCCACCGCACCGCGCTCAGATTCCGAGCCGGTTAGTGCAACACGGCCTGAGAGCAGAGAACCTGCTCCGACCGATGTGGAAGCAGCAGACTCGGCATCAACGCTTACACAGTCGCCAGGCGATTCCACAACCGAGGCATCTCCCTCGAATATTCCAACCACCTCCCCCGCCGAGGCGGCACCCGAGAACGAGCGCGACTCCACTTACGCTCGTCCCACGCCTGCAACCGGATCGGAACAGGCAGCGGACGCCGAGACTGAGCCTGCAGGGTCGGGCACGGAAGGCACGCACGACACCGATCGTCAGACCGACGAGGCAGAGACCAAGTCTGAGGAACCGAAAAAGAAGAAGGGTCTGTTCTCGAAGCTCTTCGGCCGCTGATCTGCAGGTGCTGAACACCCGTCATCGGTTGACGGGTGTGCGCGGCTCCCAGCTGAAGTCACGGTCGAAGAGGTACCGACGTTCCCGGTCGGGCGTCAGCGTCGCGTCAAGGCCCTCACCTGTCAGGGTGATTTCGCCCGAGTCATCGATGGCGAAGGTGAGGGTCGCTTCGTCGACATAGTCTCTGATGAGACCTTGCGAGCCCTTCTGCTCCGGGTAGAGCTTGAGCCTGACCTTATTGTCCCCATCTACGCCGTAGGACCCCTTCTGCAGGCTTCCGTCGGCGTAACGCAGGCCCACGGCGGCAGTCTTTTCTTTGGACAGTTGTCCGAAGGCTGCCTGCGTGATTTGAGAGTCGTTGAAGTCCGCTCTGCTCTCGCCTGAGACCGAGTAGACCCCAGCTATGGCGCTTTGCTCATCGAGTCTGCCCCAGTCGGTCATATTTCCGAATACGACGCCCGAGCCGACCAACATTGCGATGGCAAGCAGGGGCGCGGCCCACCGTGTGATCGCCACGAAGATACGGTTCGTGGAGATCAGACCTGCCACTCTTGCACCTGTGGGCTTGCCGACCACGAAGCGGCATAGCCGGCGCAGGTTGGGAATGAGGAGGATGACTCCTGCAAGAGCCATGATGCCTGAAAGCTGTTTGACGGGCACGTCGAAGGTCAGGTTGAGCAGGAACACAATCCCCATGTTCAGAGCCGCGAGAAGGGCACCCAACCAGGCTGTGCGCCTAAACAGAAGGAAGGCTGCGGCTGCGACCTCGGCCAGGCCAGCCAGGATCTGGATGCTCGGAGAGAAGGCCATGAAACGCCATAGCAATCCCATGGGACTCATCTCTCCATATTGGACGAGCGCGTCGGAGTAGTCGGCCTGTCCCATCTGCATGAGGAACACCTTCGACCACCCGTAGATCAGCAGGTAGCCTGCCAGCCAGATGCGAAGCAGCCAGTGTCCGGTCCACAAGACACGGACAGTAATCAATCGCGTCTTGCCGGGGCTGCGAGCTTGGGTGCGATCCGTTGCACGTGCTGCCGAGGAGCCATTCCCATTTCGGCAGCCTTCGCCGTCCTCTTCGTCGGCCACAGGATCTTCGTTGAGACGCAGGTTGTGTTGCATACTGCAACTGTAGGACGGAAGCTGGAAAGTTGAACTGAGGCAAACTCAACTGTCGAATAGGGAAAACCCAACACTTGCACCAGTGCCCCTGGCCCTGAAACACCTATGAATGCGAGAAAGGGGCCATCCCACCGAAGCGGAATGACCCCTCACCAAAAAGCAGGGAGGCCACCCTGTCAACGACAGGATGGCCTCCCTAAAAAATATTGCGGCAGTCACTTACTCTCCCACAACCACCAAGTTGCAGTACCATCAGC
>NZ_JABUYD010000051.1:0-3109 GCF_014897515.1 Brevibacterium sp. FME17 | reverse complement strand
TGGTGTTACACGTGAGACGGAGGACTTAGCGGACGTGTCTCACGCTCACATATCGTGCGTAGCCGAGGGTCTGTCCGAACAGGGCATCTGAGGGGTTCTCGGAGTCGGTAGGCATATGTGTCCAATCACTGGAATCGCAACCCGTTTGACAGCATTCTTCCGGCCGAGATCTCGAATGTCAAAGGGGTATACCCGATTGACATGATCGCACTCATCCGGCCTGCTGGGCCGAAGTTTTCTCGAAATTTCATACTTTCGTGCGAGGCGCCCGCGGCGCCCACACTGTATGACCGGACCTGCGGCAGGTAACGGTTTGATTGCTTTCACACGAGCGACCCCGGAAGCCAACTCAGGGATTGTTAGGTTTAAGGACGGCTTATCCCCATGAAAGATCGTCCCCACCTTTCTTCACAGACTGCGAGACCATGCGAGAAGACTCCCGGATGGCCCTGGCCCCCGTTCATCCCCGCCGGTGGGTCCAGCGTGCCCTGGTGGCAGTCGTCGTCATCGTTTTCGCCATGGCCGCCATTTTCATCGTTTTCACGCCAGTAGAAACTGTTTCGAAGGTTCGGGTCGCAATCATCGATGGAGGAATTGACCCCACCTACCCAGCATTGAATAAGGCGAAGATCGAGGTTCGTTCGGTGCCGGGCGCCCCGTCGAGAGTGAGCGAACACGGGTCAGCCATGGCCGCGATCATGGTTGAAAGCGCGTCAGCAAAACCATCTACACGATCTCCGACGATCGAGATCGTCGATGTCCCGGCTCTTGATGTTTCTGGTGTCGGGGAAGTTGAAGACTTGGCGACTGGGATCACGACTGCGACGCAACAAGATGTGGATATGATCGTCGCCGCGCTCGGGACCGAAATGGACGTGCCAGAGCTGAAGGAAGCGGTCCGTCAAGCTCAAAACGATGGCGTGACCATCTTTTCCGCTGCCGGGAACGGTATTGGAGATTTCGCCTCATACCCAGCCCAATATGAGGGAGTGATCTCAGTGGGGGCACTGAACAAATCAGGCCGCCGCCTGAGATTCACGAATACTCGAGCAACGAATCTCCTTGCTTCCGGTGAGGAGATCCGCGTTGAGAGCCCGGGAGGTGGGGCCCAGCCGTATTCAGGGACGTCTCCTGCAACAGCGATTGCTGCGGGAAAGATTGCCGCGTGCTGGCCACTGATTGCTCCACACACTCTTGATCAGACCCGCAGGAACACTCCTGTCGATCAAGCGATAGAAGAATCCATTGAAGAACAAGGAAAGGATCCGAGGGAATGCAAGTCTCTTTAAGGAAGAGCGTTGCTGCTGTTGCAGCGGTGACCGCGTTAGCGGTGGGGCTGTCGACGGCAAATATTTCACCCGTCGCGGCCGACGAGCCAACCGAAGTACCAAGCGTCAGCACACATAGTGTCTCTGTTGATCCTGATGAGGCGACCTCAGGTGTTGAGTCGCTTGATGAGGGCGGCGACAACCTAGATACGACTGTAGACGTCGACGCGGTCGGTGGCACAGTCTCCACCTCGGTTGAGGCTGAAGGTATTGATTCGCGTGTGGATGTCGCCACGGATTCCGATGCTCCTCTTGATGAGCTGATCCAGTCGGTGACGGTTGAAGCAGTCGTCGATGGTGAAGACATTGAAAGCGAACTACTCGTCCGTGATTTCACCTATTTAGGTGATGAAGCCTTCACCGCAACTCTCGAAGATGCTCAGTCCGGAGAAACCATTGAGGTTTCTTCTGCCCAGGTGAATGCGCAGGCATTCCCGATTCTGTGGGTTCTTGGCCTCCTCGCTCGTGTCGGGATTAAAGCAGCGATCAAGCAAATAGGGAAGTCGAAGATCAAGAAGGCCACCTCCAAGTACCTTCTTCAGAAGGCCAACGCGAACACCTGGAAGCATATCCGGGCGAAGAAGCACAACTGGGGGAAGATTGGCGGCACCTCGCGATCGAAAATTGCGAACTTAATGTCTCGTGCTATGGCTAACGGCAAGCACTCGAAACGTGGTGCGAACGGAATGCAGGCTGTCCTTCCCTACAAGGGTAAGTACATAGTTGTCACATATGCGAAGAAGGGTGGGAAGATCAGTAATGGCTGGTGGGGTAAACCGTGATAGCGCACAGGCACTGACTGAGGCGATCGTCGCTGCGGAAAAGGGCTCACTTGACAGTGCGTTGCAGCTTGCGGGCGCTATGTCGATAAAGGACGTCGCCTATGCCCTTGTCGAAGGGTTCGAAGATACTGGGAGCCCCGTTCACAATTTCGAAGAGATCCGTGATCGGTTCATTTGGCGGTGGGTTTCTTCGCTCGACCCAGTAGAAGTACTTGCCGCGCTTGTCGCCATCGACGGTGTTTACAGCAACGATTTAGTGGTTCTGCCACATGCGGAAGACCGGTTCACGACCAGGCTCTTAGAAGCTTCTGCGGATGCCGTTCGTGTAATTAGCAAGCATCTTTCCTACGTGAAGGATCTTGCTGGAGGCCCCGATACTAGTTTCAATGAGGCCTTCGCCGCGCGGGTGACAGAACTTGCTGACGGTCCGTTGGCTCAGATGTCTGACGATTTGACCTCACAGGCTCAGCAGCTAGCGAAGCTACAGCAGAACGCTGATGAAATCGAGTCGGACGAATAGGAGCTAGCTTTAAACCCACAAGGGCGGGGCCGCAAATCTACGGTCCCGCCCTTGTGGGTGCGGCTGTTGGAGTTTGTGCAGACAGCTGACGAAATCGGCTTCGCAGATCGAGAGGGCGACTTTCCAGCGTCTAGGTGGTGCCGTCCTTGACAGTTTCGTTCGCAATCTAGTCCAGTTCTTGGACGGATTCGGTGAGCGGGGATACCCGGTAGACATTTCCGCCCGTCGTGACCGGCTCCACCGAATTCGTCTTGGAGGTCACATATTCGTGACCAACTACCGCGACAATCACTGACGCTTCAAGCCCGTTGTCGTTGCTTGCCGAGGAAGGACACGTTCCGTCGAACCTCCGTTCACGATATGGCTGTCCGAGAACTCGAGCTGATGAATTTTCACCTCCGTTGTGGCTAGGTAGCCGGTATAGTGAGGTTAGCCTCGAATAGTGGACACCCAAGGTAGCGGGATTTCAGGTCCTGCTG
>NZ_JABUYD010000050.1:0-3826 GCF_014897515.1 Brevibacterium sp. FME17 | reverse complement strand
GTCGTCGATCAGCAAGCCGCCTAACTCCCTTTGGCCTCATTCACCTTGACAACTTTCGTAGTGCCCGGCGAAGTTGATGTCGTGGAGGACGATGACGATGGTCCGGCCCATCTGCGTGGCAGCCCGGCGCAGGTGCGCCATCATCTGCACGGAGTGCTTCATGTCCAGGTTGTTCAAGGGTTCGTCGAGCAGGACGTAGTCGGTGTCCTGAGCCAGCACCATGGCCACGTAGGCGCGCTGCCGCTGCCCGCCGGAGAGTTCGTCGATGAACCGGTCCTCGAGGTCGTTAAGTTCAAGGAAGTCGATAGCTTGAGAGATGATCTCCTCGTCGGCAGCCGTCAGGCGTCCCTTGGAGTAGGGGAAACGACCGAAGCCGACGAGCTGGCGGATCGTCAGCCTGGTGATGAAGTGGTTCTCCTGACGCAGGATGGACACGACCTTCGCCAAGTCCTTCGACTTCGTCGATGAGATGTCGTATCCGGCGACCTCGATGGCGCCGTCGTCGATGCCCAGCAGGCGGCCGATCATCGTCAGCAGCGTTGACTTCCCGGCGCCGTTGGGCCCGACCAGCGCGGTGACTCCCCCGGCGGGGATCTGCAGATCGACGGGACCGATCTCGACGTCGTTGCTGTAGGACTTGCGGACATCGCGCAGAGTGATCACAGTCGTCCCTTTCTCATGATGACGAAGAGGAATGCGCCTCCGCCGATGACCTCGATGATGATGGAGACGACTCCCTCGGCGTAGAACAGGTTCTTCATGATGAAGTACGCCCCGCCCAGGACGACGAACCCGAGGAGGCCGGCCATCGGCAGCACGTATCTGTGGTCGTAGGTGTCGGAGAACTGATAGGCGAGCATCGCGACGAGGAACCCGAGGAAGATCATCGGTCCGATCATCGACACGGACACCGCCATGAGGATCGAGACGAAGAACAGGACCTTCATCATCTCGAACCGATGGCTGAGCCCCAGGTTGCTGGTCGCGTCCCTGCCGAGGGCAAGAACGTTGAGACGCGCAGAGCTCAGGTAGATCGCAGCACAGGCCAGCAGGCACAGCGGAATCGAGACCAGCAGGTAGCTGGAGTCCGAGTTCGAGATCGAGCCGAAGAGCCGGGCCGAGAGCACGTCGAATTCACTCGGCGTCAGGGTCCGCTGCATGAACGTCGCGATCGAACCGAGTCCGCCGCCGATGACGACGCCGATGAGCAGCATGATCGCGATATTGCCGTATCGGCCTGAGAGCAGCCAGCCGTAGAGCGCGAGCGAGAGCCCCACCATGAGCAGCAGCTGCACGGTGAAAGGCACCAACCCCTTGAGATCGACGATCGCTGTGACCCCGAAGAAGTACATGGCCCCGGTTTGGATGGCCACGTACAGGGATTCGAAGCCCATGATCGACGGTGTGATGATCCTGTTGTTCGTCACCGTCTGGAACGCCACGGTCGCAAACGCCTGACACAAAGCGACGATCGCGATGACGACGAGGTTCTTCATCCGCAGCTGCGCAATGAGCCAGAACCCCTCGTCAGTGATCGGCATCGGGTTGTCCCAAGCCAGGAGCCCAAGAGCAATGACTGCCGAGGCGACGGTGAGTCCGATCATGATCGACCAGTACCGCCACCTGGACTTAGGCGTCGCCAAGGACCCGGATGAGCGCCGAGGTGGAGCTGAGTCCCGTTTCGTCCTCGGCTCCAGTCGACCCTGAGCTGACGTGGCCTGCCCCGCGTTCGGGTATGTCGTGGACTCTGTAGTCTCTGCACTCATGGCGTGCCTCATCCCCGCTTCCGCTGTCGCAGGAGCAGTGCGACGAACACCGCTGCGCCGACGACTCCGAGGATGACGGAGACCGGAAGCTCGAAGGGCATGATGATGACTCGGCCGATGAGGTCGCAGATCGTGACGATCGCGATGCCGAGCAGACAGACCCAGGGCAGGTTGCTGCGCAGGTCGTCGCCGCGGATCATCGACACGATGTTGGGGACGATGAGCCCGAGGAACGGCAGACTGCCGACCACCACTGTAACGACTCCAGTGGCGATGGCCACGAGGATGGTGCCGATGAGGATGACCTGGTTGTAGTTGAGGCCGACGTTGGTCGCAACCTCTTTGCCCAGACCCGCGACCGTGAAGCGGTCGGCGGTGATGAAGACCGCGATGACGACGATGACGACGACCCACAGGATCTCGTACTGGCCGCGCAGGATCGAGGTGAAGCTGCCTGCAAACCAGATTCCCAAGCTCTGGAGCATGTCGGTCTGGACGGCGATGAATGTCGAGATCGCTCCGACCACCGCGCCGAGCATGATGCCGATGATGGGCACGATGAGTGATGATTTCAGCGATACTCGGCGCAGGAACATGAAGAAGACCAGCGTGCCGATGAACGCGGCGAAGACGGCCCCGATCATCCGGGCCAGGATCGAGGCATCCGGGTAGATGATGACAGTGAGCATGAGTCCGAGGCCGGCCCATTCCGTGGTGCCGGTCGTCGTCGGCTCGACGAAGCGGTTCTGAGTCAGCAGCTGCATCACCAGACCGCACATGGCCATCGCAGCACCGGAGAGAACGAGTGCGATGGTGCGCGGCACACGGGTTATCTGGAACATCTCTGCACCGCCGTCGCCGCCGAAGACGTCGTAGACACCGGTGAAGAGGGAGACTACGAGGAGCAACGCGACACCGATGAAGCCCGCGAGCAGCTTCCAGCTCAGCAGTGGGTTCTTCGCCGTGCCAGCAGGGCTGGTGATCGGGCTCTTCACTGCCTCGGGGGCACTGGCCTCGGGGCCCTTCGCCGCCCTGCCGTGCGCTGCGGCACCCGACTTCGCCGAGGCGGTGCTCGTGTCCGTGGTTGCGCCACCCCGCCCATCGGGTGGTCTGTTGTCTGTGCTCGTCATCCGGTCGTTCTCATTCGTGACAAGGCGGTGGATGGGCCGGGGCTCATCCACCGCCGTAGTGGCGCTCCCAGATCAGGAGGCTTTCGTCGTGCTGGTCTTACTTCTGCCCTTCGAGCTGATCCGCGAAGGTGTCGAAGAACTCCGTGTACGTCTGGATGCCTTCATTGAGGTAGGTGTCCTCTGGGAAGTAGACGATCTTGTCGTCCTTGATCGCGGGAACGTCTTTGAGCGCTTCAGACTTCTCGAGGACTTCGGCAGCCGGTGCCGAGCCTTCATCGCGTTTCTCGGGCGCGAATGAAGCATCACGATCCATGACGATCATGAGATCGGGGTCGGAGTCTGCGATGGCTTCGACGGAGATGTCATCTCCCTGGTGATCTTCGCTGCTCGCATCGACTTCGAGGGACGGGGTCAGGTCGAGGATGTCGAAGACCGGTCCGACGGTGCGTCCGACCGAAGGTGCGGAGTAGCCGATGTCACCCGCCGAGGTGATTAGGCCCATGGCCTTGTCGTTGCTGTCATAGGCGGTTTTGGCTCGCTCGACCGCGGCATCGTAATCCTCGATGATCTTCTTCGCCTCATCCTGTTTGCCGAAGACCTCCCCCAGAGTTGTCGTCTGGCGTTTGAGTTCGGAGCCGAAGTCCTCACCGTCGCGAGGGTCGAGTTCGAGCACGGTGGCCTCGGGGGCCAGCTTCGCGAGGTCGTCGTGGAACTGCGAGAATCGCTGACCGTTGATGATGAGGTCTGGTTTGGCCTCGACGACCTTTTCGAGGTCGGGCTCGCGGTGCGAGCCGAGGTCGAGGACCGAGTCGTCTTTCGTGTAGCTGAGATCTGAGGACATCAGGGAAACAGCGCCGGCACTGAGTTCGATGCCCCAGGTGTCGAGAGTTTCGAAGGTGCGGTTGTCTGTGGCAACTACAGAGGAAGGCG
>NZ_JABUYD010000004.1:0-233104 GCF_014897515.1 Brevibacterium sp. FME17 | reverse complement strand
GGCGGAGCCATTTGTTGATGGTGCCTTCGTGGACTCCGAAGTCCTTGGCGATCTGTCCGATCGTCGTCTTGGAATCCCTGGTCTGGACGACGCGGATGACGTCGTCGCGGAATTCTTTCGGGGAGGGCTGTGGCATGATGTCTATCCTTCCAGGCTTGCCTATGAACAAGCCAGATCAGATGTCACCTAACCCTGCATCAGTCCCTTGTCCCCAATGGTGCGACCGTGTACGTCGAACAGACTGTCGCGGTGAACGGGCTATGAGCACCGTCGACAAAACCGGGTGGGATCCCGACAAATGCCAAGCCACGTCAAAGAAGCGCGGCGACCAGTGCAAGAACTACCCTGTCCGCGGCCTACGAGTGTGTCTGCGCCACAGCGGAGGCTCCAAGGATGCCCGCGCAGCAACGACCATCTATCGAAAGCTCCAGGGGGCATCAAATCAACCACAGCACCGGGATCGCTACTTTGTAGTGGCGCGAGTTCCTGTCACTCGCCTCGCAGCTCACCCCACGCGAAGTAGGACTCAGCAACATCGTCCTGGACATCATCGAAGAACTGTTGACCGACGCTCTCGACACTGAATCCATTCCCATGCGGCCGAACGATGGGGTAGAACACGTCGCCACCTACGGTGATCCGGTAGATCAAGTCTCGGTCAGAGCGGACCAGCCGTGCGTCGTCGATTTCTCCGGGCTTGAAGATTCGTTCGATCGTCGGCTTCACGAAAGTTTCCAAAAGCTCTTTATCAGTGCAGTTCTCGACATAGCGCTCGTCACCCATTCCGTCAGTCTATTGCGTGAGTTTGCCTCGCGGAACGGTTCCGGCGTAGGGGCGAGATTGCCATGAGTATCGACTGGATTCGGCCACGGGGTATCTATGACCGCTTGATCTGAGTGCTGAATCTCCGGTCGAAGGCACTGGTCACGGCGAAGCTTCCAATCAATGCCGCGACAAGGATGACCAGCAGAACCAGCAGCGTCGGCACCAGTTCGCCCACCAAGTGTCTGTTCCCACTGATGAATATCGTGACACTGGACGACGGGCCCGGGTGGCTCGGGTCGAGCAGATTCGCCGCTGTGTTCCAGACAGTTCCCCAGACAACAGCGCCGACAGCGATTACGACTCCGGCCAGCACCCCCAAAGTGTCAGTCACGGCGAGAATGACAATAGCCATGGTCAGACAGACAAGACAGAGTAGCCCGATGATCGCGATCAGCCGCAGACTCGGGTAGGCGCCGAGGCTGTCGACGATGCTTCTCCCCGGCAATACAGCACTCACGGTGGCAGCCGTTGTCAGCGCGAGTGTCCCGGCGGCGGCCAGCCCGAATTTCTGGCTCAGCAGCGTTCTTCTGGGGAATGGTCTCTGAGGTGACAGTGATCGCCATGGCCCGATGATCGCGACCTGCAGTCCCGCCGCCCGATTGACGGTCGCCGATGACAGCATGGCCAAAGTGACCGCGGCGAGAATGAGTGCACCGAAGATCGCGGAGACTCCGGCGCTGATCGACGACTGTGGAGCGTGCGATTGGGATGATGTGGCATCTGTGTCGGAGGACGTGTCGGCGGGACCAGAAGGCGAGGAAGCTGCCGCGACTGGCGCCGAGGACTGCGAACCTGGCTGAGGGCTCTCCCCATCAGATCCTTCGCTGAAGTAGTCGACGGCCGGTGGTCCGCTGACTTTCTCAATCTTGATGTCGAAGGGGCGCTCGAAGGCGCGTTGGGCCTGTTTCGAAGTACGTGGGCAGGCCTGCTCCCCGGTCTCGCATCCGAACTTCTGGGCGACGATGCGAATCTGCTCGGAGACATGCTCCTCCGCTTGGCGGATGACCTGGTCCCGGTACTGGTCGAGGATGAACTTGTCTTCGTTCAGTGCCTGCGGACTTGCCAGGATGGTGATCGTATAGCGCGGGGCCTCGATGTCACCGCGGTAATACGCTCTGATGCCATCGATGACCTGCGGGGTGAGGTCCTTCGGCAGCACAACTGCGAGCACCGAAGCCCCATCCTCCACCTGAGCCCGGGCGGCCTTAGGCGAAAGCTCGCGTTCAGCCGTAGAGAAATCGGGAGCGACCGCGCCCTGCTCGAGCCTGGTGAAGAACTCATCGGAGAACGAGAGGTAGTCCGTCATTGCGCTCTGGATCGCCGGCATCTCCCGCGGTTCGTCGTCTGTGCCGACTGCGATCGAGAAATTCGGAGGCGAGCTTGGTTGCTGTTCCGCTGTGGTCGGAGCAGGGGCCGGCGTCTGGCCCTTCTCTTCGGCCCCCGCCCGTTCGATGGCGCCGAAGAGAGGAATGAGGGCGGACAGCGCTATGACATACACGCAAAGCGAGGCCATGATCGGCCAGAAATACATCCAGCCTGTCTGTCCCCGGGACAGAATCGAGGTCACTGCGAAGAATCGGCGCATGCTTCATCTTCCCACCGACCGGCGATTGTTCTACGCCCGCAGGCGGCCTACTTCTTCTTGGGCTTGAACGAGGTGGAGCATTTCCAAGTCGTCTTGCCCTTCTTCGCCACTACAGTCACCGACACCTTTTTGCCTGGAGTCGCTCCCGAAATGTAGTACTTGAGGTTCGCGGCACCCTTCTTCGAAGCAGTCGCCTTCTTCTTGGTCTTCGTCGTCTTGTAGTGCGCGGTCGTGGTGACCTTGGCCTTCGCGCCAACCTTGGAAACCTTGATCACGGTATTTGAGTACTGCCGCGGTTTCGCGATCGACATCTTCGCCGCACACTTCTTCGTGGCAGCCTCGGCGGGAGGGGCATCGAGCACAATTGGGCCCGCGAGCAGTCCGACAGCCAATGTCAGCGCGAGGAATTTAGATCCCATCCGCGAGCGCGCAGGACGGGCAGAAGTAGGCGCAGTTGAAGCCGATGTGAATCGGGCAGGAATGATCTCGGTCATGGTTCTCCAGGAAACTAAGAGTGTTAGGTTTCATTAGTATAAGCACTTCGCCCGTGGTTTAAAGGTCACAGAATAGTCACGCCCCGTGAGTGCTCCGTCACAGTCACTGCAGCGTGTTTCCGTGTTGACCATCACACGCAACTGGTATTGAATGGGAGTGCGAATGTTACTGAACGATCGATTAGCCAGTGAGGCTGAGCGAGCGTCATTGACGTATCCACGGCCGAGATCACGAAACCGATCATCGGCCGTTCTCTAGGACTGTGAGGAACAGATGAGCGAAGCGTACATCTACGACGCAGTGCGCACACCGCGCGGAAAGAACCGCGGTGGAGCCCTACACAGCGTCAAACCAATCGATCTCGTGACAGGGCTCATCGATGCCCTGCGCGAGCGTAACCCCGATCTCGACGACAAGGCGATCGACGACATGGTCTTGGGCGTCGTCTCGCCCGTCGGCGAACAGGGCGGAGACATCGCTCGCACCGCGGCTCTCGTCGCGGGTCTCGATGAATCCGTCGCCGGCGTTCAGATCAACCGATTCTGCGCATCCGGGCTCGAAGCGGTCAACATCGCTGCACAGAAGGTCGGCAGCGGTTTTGAGAACCTCGTCCTAGCAGGCGGCGTCGAATCGATGTCGCGTGTTCCCCTCGGCTCCGACGGAGGCGCATGGGCACAGGATCCGACGACGAACTTCGACACCTACTTCGTGCCCCAGGGCATCAGCGCCGACCTCATCGCGACCACTGAAGGATTCAGCCGCACCGACATCGACGAATTCGCTGAGGAGTCACAGAAGCGCGCCGCCAACGCCTGGGAAAACGGCTACTTCGAGAAGTCGATCGTCCCCGTCAAAGACCTCAACGGTGTGACCCTGCTCGACACCGATGAGCACATGCGCCCCGGTTCGACGGTGGAGTCGCTGGCGAAGCTGTCCCCAGCCTTCACCAAGGTCGCCGCGCAAGCAGGCTTCGACGAGGTTGCTCTTCAGAAATACCACTGGGTCGAAGAGATCGACCACGTCCACACCGCCGCGAACTCCTCGGGAATCGTCGACGGGGCCAGCCTCGTCATCATCGGCGACGCCGAGGTGGGACAGACGATGAACATGAAGCCGCGGGCTCGCATCGTCTCCACTGCCGTCACCGGATCCGAGCCGACCATCATGCTCACCGGTCCCACTCCCGCGACGCAGAAGGCGCTCGACAAGGCGGGCCTGACCGTCGATGACATCGACCTGTTCGAGCTCAACGAAGCCTTCGGCGCAGTGGTCCTGAAATGGATGAAGGACCTCAACATCCCGCATGACAAGGTCAACGTCAACGGCGGAGCAATTGCCATGGGACACCCGCTGGGTGCTACCGGTGCCATGATCCTCGGGACCGTCCTCGACGAGCTCGAACGTCGCGATCTCAAGCGTGGTCTCGTCACGCTGTGCATCGGCGGCGGAATGGGCATTGCGACGATCATCGAAAGGGTCTGACATGACGAACACTGAAACGACTTCAACTGCATACTCGCATTCCACCGACTCCGACGGAATCGTCACAGTCGTCATCGACGACCCGAATTCCAAGGTCAACACGATGAACGACCATTTCAAGGCTGCCTTCGAAGGCACCGTGGAATGGCTCGAAGCGAACGTCGATGACATCTCCGGCGTCGTCCTCACCTCGGCGAAGAAGACCTTCTTTGCGGGCGGTGACCTCAACAAGCTGCGTGCGGCCGACCCTGAGAACTCGGAAGCCGAAGCCGCACTGACCAACCACATGAAGACGGTCATGCGTCGCCTCGAAACGCTGGGCAAGCCCGTCGTCGCAGCCATCAACGGTGCCGCACTCGGAGGTGGCCTCGAGGTCGCCCTCGTCGCGCATCACCGCATTGCAGCGGAGGACGTCTCCAGCCTGCGCGTCGGATTCCCCGAAGTCTCCTTGGGTCTCCTGCCCGGTGGTGGTGGTGTAGCCAGGGCCGTGCGCCTGATGGGCCTCCAGAACGCACTGCAGAAGGCCATCCTGCCCTCGACGAAGTTCAAGGCAGCCGACGCTCTCAAGCTCGGCCTCATCGACGAACTCGCTCCGGTGGCCGAACTCGAAGCACGCGCCAAGGACTGGGTCAAGGCCAACCCCGAGGCGACTCAGCCCTGGGACGTCAAGGGCTTCAAGATCCCCGGCGGAGCACCCACCTCACCATCGCTGGGTGCGATGCTGCCCGCGCTGCCGGCGCTCCTGCGCCGTCAGACCAAGGGTGCGCCGATGCCCGCTCCTCGCGCGGCCATTGCCGCCGCCGTCGAAGGTGCCTACGTCGACATCGACACGGCACTGGCAGTCGAAACCCGCTACTTCGTCCACCTCACTCACACGCCGGTGGCGAAGAACATGATCAAGGCGTTCTTCTTCGATCTCGGACACATCAACTCCGGCGGCTCGCGTCCCGATGGCTTCGAACCTCGCCAGGTGAAGAAGCTCGGCGTCCTCGGCGCCGGAATGATGGGTGCCGGCATCGCCTACACCGCAGCGAAGGCCGGCATCGACGTCGTCCTCAAGGACGTCGAGATCGAAGCCGCCGAACGTGGCAAGGCCTATGCGGCCAAGCGTGAGGAATCGGCACTGGCCAAGGGCAAGACGAGCGAAGAGAAGAGCAAGGCTGTTCTAGACCGGATCACCCCGAGCGCCTCGGTTGAGGACTTCGCCGGAGTCGACTTCGTCATCGAGGCGGTCTTCGAGTCCGTGCCCGTCAAGCAGCAGGTCTTCAGTGAGATCCAGGACATCGTCGAGTCCGACGCAGTCCTTGGTTCCAACACCTCGACCCTGCCGATCACGGAACTGGCCACCGGTGTGAAGCGCGATTCCGACTTCATCGGCGTCCACTTCTTCTCACCCGCTGACAAGATGCCCCTGGTCGAAATCATCCGTGGTGAGAACACTTCAGATGAGACCCTGGCGCGCACCTTCGACCTCGTGCAGCAGATCAAGAAGACCCCGATCGTCGTCACCGACTCCCGCGGATTCTTCACCTCCCGTGTGATCGGAACCTTCATCGCCGAGGCTGTCGCCGCCGTCGGTGAAGGAGTGGAGCCGGAAACGGTGGAGCAGGCAGCACTGCAGGCCGGTTACCCGACCGGCGCTCTGCAGCTGCTCGATGAACTGACGCTGACGCTGTCGCAGAACATCCGAAAGGAAACCGAGGATGCAATCACAGCCGCAGGCGGAACGCCAGAAGGCCACCCCTCAGACGGCGTCTTCGACTGGATGATCGAGCAGGGGCGCACCGGACGCAAGGACGGACGCGGCTTCTACGACTACGACGAGAACGGCAAGCGCGCCAAGCTGTGGCCCGGTGTGCGTGAACACTTCAACTCCGGTTCGGCGACGCAGCCTTTCGAGGACCTGCAGGAGCGGATGCTCTTCGCCGAGGCGATCGAGACGATCAAATGCCTCGACGAGGGTGTGCTCACCTCGGTTCCGGATGCGAACATCGGTTCGATCTTCGGAATCGGCTTCCCGGCCTGGTCCGGTGGCGTGCTCCAGTACGTCAACCAGTACGAGGGCGGTCTGAACGGATTCGTCGAACGTGCCAAGGAACTCGCCGCGACCTACGGCGATCGCTTCGCGCCACCTGCCTCACTCGTTGAGCGTGCTGCAGCGAACAACACGTACGAATAGGACTGTCACCGGGTCACTCCGCTGACACAGTCACGGCACTGGGCCGGGTCGGAATCAACCGGCCCGGCCCAGTGCCGTTGAACCTTATAGGAATAGCAGTCGCTGTCATCGTGTTCTGTTTGTGGCAGGCCGGTGACGGCCACGCCTAAGACATGTCGTCCCTTCGAAAGGTCCTCACACATGCGTGCAGCAGTCTATGACCAGTACACCGATGACTTCAGCGACATCACGGTTCGCGACGTTGAAGACCCGAAGGTTCCGCCGGCATCCGTGCTCATCGAGGTCCGCGCCGCGGGAGTCAATCCGGTCGACTGGAAGCTCGTCGGCGGTCACCTCGATCCGGTCATGCCGACCCAGTTCCCAGTCACCCCCGGCTGGGATGTTGCCGGAGTCGTCATCGGACTCGGTTTCGACACCCCGGAATTCTCCATCGGCGATGAGGTCATCGCCTACGCCCGCAAGGACGTACTCGGAGGCGGCACATTCGCTGAGAAGGTCGCGGTCCCCGTCCACGCGGTCACCGCCAAGCCGAAGAGCCTCAGCTGGGAACAGGCGGGTGGACTGCCCTTGGCCGGCGGCACCGCCCTGCGCACCCTCGAAGCTCTGGGTGACATCAACGGCAAAACCGTTCTCGTCCACGGAGCCTCCGGAGGAGTGGGTAGCTTCGCCGTGCAGATCGCGAAATCCTTCGGCGCCCGAGTCATCGGCACCGCCTCGGAGGCCAACCACGACTACCTGCGCACCCTCGGCGCCGAACCGGTCACCTATGGAGACGGGTTGAGCGATCGCGTCCTCGAGATCGCAGGCGGAGAAATCGATGGGGTCGTCGACTTCGTCGGAGAAGTCCTCGAGACCACCCTCGCGGTGCTGAAGGACGGTGGGACACATGCCTCCGTCGCAGATCCCTCGGTGGCCGAGCACGGCGGACGCTACATCTGGGTCCGCCCCTACGGTTCACAGACCGCGCGCGTGGCCGAGCTCGCGGACTCCGGTGAGCTGACAGTGGAGGTGGCCCAGACCTTCAGCCTCGATCAGGTGCCCGAAGCATTCCGCAGCAGCGCGGAAGGACACACACGAGGCAAGCTCGTCATCCTCCCCTGATGTCGGATGGCCTGAAGGCTCAGCCGATCCCCAGTGCAGCCTGAGCGGCGGCACGCAATTCGACCCCGACCACCTCGGCGCTTGAGCGCCTAGCTTGGTACGGGGTCGAATTGATCATGCCGAAGACCGCATGCACGCGCACGGTCGCCGCATCGAGTGACCATCCCGGATTGGCCCGCGCCACGACCTCGGCCCAGCGGCTGACATAGCTTCTCTGCAGGCGACGAACGGTGCGCCGAGAAGCCTCGGGCAAGGCCGCCAGGTCACGGTCCTGAATGCGAATCAGCTCGGGCTCGCTCATCGCGAAGGCGACATGGAAGTCGATGAGCTCGATGAGCGCCGAGGCGGCCGCGTCGTTGTCGTGGCGCGTGATGATCGCGTCCCCGCCTGAGTTCAGATAGTCAGAGATACCGACGAGGAGTTCCTCGAGGACAGCTTCTTTCGACTCGAAATGACGATAGACCGCCGGTGCGGAGATCCCTGCACCCTTGCCCAGGTCATCGAGACGGACTCCGTGGAAGCCATGTTGGGCATAGAGGTTCTTCGCCACCGACAGCAGCTGTTCACGCCGCGCCGCCTTCGCAGCGGCCCGTGACGTGCCGGTTGCCCGGGGTGTCGCCGACTTCGGTGCCATGTCCGTCACCCCAATTCCTTTCTTCGAATTCCGCTCGAGATCTTCGTATTCCGCTCTAGACCATGGACTCGGTATTCCACCGTGCCCGTTGTCACAAAAGCCGTTGAGCAGTATCATAGCAGTCAGTTAACAGTTATTAACTGAAATGAGGATGGAATGAGAGCAGTGGGAACTGCGGTCAGTCCGGCAACGGGGCAGGTCAACGCCGACGCCCATGCCGAACTCATCGCTGAACTCCGGGAACGCATCGCGGCCACCGCGCAGGGCGGTTCCGAGAAGTCCAGGCAACGACACATCGACCGCGGGAAACTGCTGCCTCGGGACCGTGTGGAACATCTGCTCGACCCCGGAACCCCGTTCCTCGAAATGTCCCCACTGGCGGCCAACGGCATGTACGACGATGCCAGCCCCGGTGCGGGAATCATCACCGGCATCGGTCGAGTCAATGGACGCGAATGCGTGATCGTGGCCAACGACGCCACCGTCAAGGGCGGCACCTACTACCCCGTCACGGTGAAGAAGCATCTGCGCGCCCAGGAGGTCGCGAAGGAGAACAGTCTTCCCTGCATCTACCTCGTCGACTCGGGAGGCGCCAACCTGCCCAACCAGGACGATGTTTTCCCCGACCGTGAGCACTTCGGCCGCATCTTCTTCAACCAGGCCACACTCTCGGCAGCTGGCATTCCGCAGCTGGCAGCGGTGCTGGGCTCCTGCACCGCCGGAGGCGCCTACGTTCCCGCCATGGCCGATGAGTCGATCATAGTGAGTGAACAGGGCACAATCTTCCTCGGCGGCCCACCCCTGGTCAAGGCCGCAACAGGCGAGGAAGTCAGCGCAGAGGACCTCGGCGGCGGAGCCCTGCACTCCCGCGTCTCCGGAGTCACCGACCACCTCGCGGCCAATGACTCCCACGCCCTGGAGATCATGCGCGACGTCGTCTCCACACTGGGGCCGAAGGCCCAGGCCAACTGGGACGTCGTCGCAGCTCGGGAACCGCTGCACTCACCCGAGGAACTCACCTCGGTGGTGCCCGTCGACTCGAGGACTCCCTACGATGTCCACGAGGTCATCGCCCGCCTCGTCGATGGTTCCGAATTCCACGAGTTCAAGGCCGAATACGGCACCAGCCTCATCACCGGCTTTGCTCACCTCGACGGCCACCCCGTGGGAATCGTGGCGAACAACGGCATCCTCTTCGGCGAATCCGCGCAGAAGGGCGCCCACTTCATCGAACTCTGCGACCAGCGCAGCGTGCCCCTGATCTTCCTGCAGAACATCTCCGGCTTCATGGTCGGACGAGACTACGAAGCGGGAGGCATCGCCAAGCACGGAGCGAAGATGGTCAACGCCGTCGCCACCGCCCGCGTACCCAAGTTCACTGTGGTAATCGGCGGCTCCTTCGGCGCCGGCAACTACTCGATGTGCGGCCGCGCCTACTCACCCCGCTTCCTGTGGATGTGGCCCAACGCCCGCATCTCCGTGATGGGCGGAGAGCAGGCCGCCAGCGTGCTCTCGACGGTCAAACGCGATCAGATCGAAGGCCGCGGCGAAACCTGGAGTGCCGAGGACGAGGACACGTTCAAGCAGCCCGTGCGTGACCAGTACGAAGCCCAGGGCAACCCGTACTACTCCACGGCCAGGCTCTGGGACGACGGAATCATCGAACCCGGCGACACTCGCCAGGTTCTGTCCCTGGCCCTCGAACTCGCCCGTTTCGGACCTATGGAACGCCCGCTGAATGCCAGCGGCTACGGCGTTTTCAGAATGTGAGCTCATCCATGTTCAATACCGTACTCATCGCCAACCGCGGCGAAATCGCCCTGCGCGTCATCCGCACCTGTCGCCGACTGGGCATCAGGACAGTCGCCGTCTACTCCGACGCCGACGCCCACGCCGCTCACGTCAAGGCCGCCGACACCGCAGTGCACCTTGGCCCCGCCCAAGCCTCCGAGTCCTATCTGCGCATCGATAAGGTCATCGCCGCGGCCAACGCCACCGGCGCTGAGGCGATCCACCCCGGCTACGGATTCCTGTCCGAGAACGCGGACTTCTCCGCTGCCTGCGAGGCGGAAGGAATCGTGTTCCTCGGTCCCGGCGCCGAGGCGATCCGCACTATGGGCGACAAGATCACGGCCAAGAACGCGGTCTCCCAGCGCGGTGTGCCGTTGGTGCCCGGCACCAAAGACGCAGCCATGTCCAAGGAGTCGCTGATCACCGCTGCCGAAGACATCGGCTTCCCGGTGCTCATCAAACCCTCCGCCGGTGGTGGTGGTAAGGGCATGCACGCGGTCTTCGAGCCCTCCGAGTTGCCCGCAGCATTGGATACCGCCCGCCGTGAGGCCGCGAGCTCCTTCGGCGACGACACGCTGTTCCTCGAACGCCTCGTCGCCACTCCGCGACACATCGAAGTCCAGATCATGGCCGACGCCCACGGCAACGTCATCCACCTCGGCGAACGTGAGTGCTCACTGCAGCGCCGCCACCAGAAGGTCATCGAGGAGGCTCCTTCGGCACTGCTCGACGAGGCGACCCGGGACCGGATCGGGCAGGCAGCCTGTGAGACTGCGAAGTCCGTGGGCTACTGCGGGGCAGGCACTGTCGAATTCATCGTCGGCGCCGACCGCCCCGACGAGTTCTTCTTCATGGAGATGAATACCCGCCTGCAGGTCGAGCACCCGGTCACCGAGGAAGTCACCGGAGTCGATCTCGTCGAACTCCAGCTGCGCGTGGGTGCCGGTGAGGAACTGCCGCTGGTCCAGGACGACATCACGATGACCGGCCACTCGATCGAGGCCCGCATCTACGCCGAAGACCCCTCGCGCGGATTCCTGCCCACGGGCGGACGGGCGCTCGACGTCGTCTTCCCCGAAGGAGAGGGCATTCGCGTCGACTCCGGCCTCGACGCCGGGCAGACCATCGCCTCGGACTACGACCCGATGATCGCCAAACTCATCGTCCACGCTCCGGACCGGACTGCCGCGATCGCTCGTCTCGATTCGGCACTCGCCGCCTCAGCAGTACCGGGAATCGTGACGAACATCGACTTTCTGCGCACACTGCTGGGCCTCGACGCGGTGGTCTCCGGTGACCTCGACACCTCACTCA
Organism: Brevibacterium sp. FME17; assembly: GCF_014897515.1. Lineage (NCBI taxonomy): Bacteria > Bacillati > Actinomycetota > Actinomycetes > Micrococcales > Brevibacteriaceae > Brevibacterium > Brevibacterium sp. FME17. Next base: position 221,698 of record NZ_JABUYD010000004.1, on the reverse strand, counting down.
TCGACAACCTCGACGAGGATCAGCTGGCCCACACAGCGACCGTGATCGACCGGGAGATTGCTGCCGCCGCGGTGCTCGTCACGGCGGGCCGTGCAGGTACCGACCTCACCGGAGCGATCACGAAGCCTGACCTGTCGGGCACTGTCGGAAACCCAGCGACAGCAGGAAACCCGGCACCAGCCTCGGCGTGGGGGAGACCTACTGCCTGGCGAACCTCACGTCCGGATTTCCGTCCTGTCGTGGAGCTGAACTTCGGGGGCGATGTCTTCAAGGTCGAAGCAGTCGCCGATGATGTCACTGTCGATGACAGCGGCCTGTGGCATGTTCGCGTCGCCGATACCCAGTACACGGCCCGCGTGTTCTCCGATGCTCGGGACCGCAGCATCTGGGTCAGCAGCGACCGCGGCGTCTACGCGTTCACCCGCACCCAGTCCGACACGTCCCTGACCCCGGGTCTCGACGGCGCCGAGGTGCTTGCCCCGATGCCCGGATCTGTCGTCGAAGTCAAGGTCGAGTCCGGAGACCACGTCGAACAGGGCGATCCGATCGTCGTCGTCGAGGCGATGAAGATGGAGCACGTGCTCACCGCACCGGCGACCGGAAGCGTCACCGTCACCGCGGTCCAAGGCGCCCAGGTCGGACTCGACGAGGTGCTCGCCACCGTCGTCGACGAAGCCGCAGCAGAAGCCGCCGACGCAAGCGACGACTTAGCCGCCGCACCAGCAGCCAACTGATCACAACAAACTCATTGACCACAAGAAATCCACTGACCACGCATTGAGCGGGGAGGAAATCATGACAGCTTTCGTTCCGGGCATGCTGCCCGAAGAATACGAGGACCTGCGCCAGGGCGTCGCGAGGTTCGCCGACGAAGAGGTCGCACCGGTCTCCGCCGAACTCGACGCCAAGCACGAGTTCCCCTACGACCTGGTAGCGAAGATGGGCGAGATGGGCCTCTTCGGCCTGCCCTTCGACGAAGAGTACGGCGGCATGGGCGGGGACTATTTCGCCCTGTGCCTGGCCATCGAGGAGATCGGCCGCGTCAACCAGTCGCTGGCCATCACTTTGGAGGCCGGCGTCTCTTTGGGTGCCATGCCGATCTACCGCTTCGGCACCGAAGAGCAGAAGCGCGAATGGCTGCCCAAACTCACCGACGCCTCCGGGCTGGGTGCCTTCGGCCTGACCGAACCCGAAGCTGGCTCGGACGCCGGCGGCACGCGGACCAGGGCCACACTCGAGAACGGCACCTGGACCGTCAACGGCGGCAAGTGCTTCATCACGAACTCTGGCACCGACATCACCCGCCTGGTCACGGCCACCGCGGTGACAGGAACCCGGACCTCGAAGTCCGGCCGTGAGGTCCCCGAGATCTCGACCATCATGATTCCCACAGGAACACCTGGCTTCACCGCCGAACCGGCCTATGACAAGGTCGGCTGGAACTCCTCGGACACACACCCGCTGACCTTCGACAATGTGCAGGTTCCAGAAGAGAACCTGCTGGGTGAGCGCGGCCGCGGCTACGCGAACTTCCTGCGCATCCTCGATGAGGGACGCATCGCCGTGGGCGCCCTCTCGGTCGGTGCCGCGCAGGGCTGCGTGGACGAATCCGTGAAGTACGCCAAGGAACGTCAGGCCTTCGGTCAGCCGATCTCTGACTTCCAGGGCATCTCCTTCAAGATCGCCCGCATGGAGGCCCGCGTGGTCGCCGCCCGTGCCGCCTACTACCTGGCCGCCTCGCGCATGCTCGCCGGGATGCCGTTCAAAAAGGAAGCCGCGATTGCGAAGATGGTCGCCGGTGAGGCAGCGATGGACAACGCCCGCGACGCCACCCAGATCCACGGCGGCTACGGCTTCATGAACGAATACCTTGTCGCCCGCCACTACCGCGACTCGAAGATCCTCGAAGTCGGGGAGGGCACCACCGAGGTTCAGCTCATGCTCATCGCCCGCGAACTCGGTATCTGAGCAGCAGAGACAACACTTCACACCGCCCGCCGAGGTGGTCCCGCGCTTCCGTACGGACGTGCCGGGCCACCTCGGCGGGCGGTGCTGTCATCTGTTGGTTCGCGGCTCCGTTAGTGTGGGGCAGAGGAAAATCCGAGGAGAAGGAGGGGATTTGTGGATCTCAGCGTCGTGACGTCGGTCCTGGGCGTGAGCCTGATCGTCATCGAATATGCGGTGAAGATCATCGCCGTCGGCGTCGTCCCCGAGGACCGCAGGCCGTCCTCGTCCTCGGCCTGGCTGCTGCTGATCCTGTTCGTCCCCCTCGTCGGGATCCCGCTGTTCCTCATGCTCGGCAGCCCCTATATCAACCGGCGCCGGGCACGTATCCAGGCACAAGCCGATGAGCTCATGCACGAAGGCGCCGACGATCTGCCCGACGTGCCGCCATCTCTTGAGGCCCCGTCTGGCTTCGTCTCGATTGCTCAACTGGGTCGCCGGCTCACCGCCCTGCCGATGGTCACCGGCAACAACCACGGCGTCACCAGCGATTACAGGGCCAGCATCGAACGAATGTCAGCTCTCGTCGATGAAGCCCACGAATACGTGCATGTCGAGATCTACATCATGGCATGGGACTGGACGACCGACATCTTCTTCCATGCTCTCGAACGCGCAGCGGACCGAGGTGTGAAGGTCAAGGTCCTCTTCGACCACATCGGTTCTCGCAAGTATCCGGGATTCCACCGCCTCGGCAAGCGACTGACCAAGGCCGGCATCGACTGGCACCTCATGCTTCCGTTCATTCCCTGGCGCGGGAAGCTGCGCCGCATCGACCTGCGCAATCACCGCAAACTCCTCGTCGTCGACGGGAAGAAGGCGATGATGGGTTCGCAGAACATGATCGACTCCTCGTACCTGAAGAAGGCGAACGTGAGGATCGGTCGAGCCTGGCACGACATCATGGTCGAACTCTCCGGCCCCATCGTCGCCGCGGTCGAGGCTGTATTCTCCACCGACTGGTACACAGAATGCGGAGAGTCTCTGGGGATCAGAGCCTATGATCGCGACGCCTACGAGCCCGGTGTGGGCGGTCAGACGAGTGCCATGCAGCTCGTGCCCTCTGGTCCCGGGTTCACCACCGAACCCAACCTCAAGGTCTTCACCTCGCTGATGTACCTGGCGCAGAAGCGACTGGTGATCGTCAGCCCGTACTTCGTTCCCGACGAGTCCCTTCTGGCCGCCGTTGTCACCGCCGCCGAGCGCGGAGTCAACGTCGAACTCTATGTCAGCGAACAGGCCGACCAATTCATGGTCGACCTCGCCCAGTCCTCCTACTACCGCTCGCTGCTCGAGGTCGGCGTGCGGATCTTCCGCTACCCGAAGCCCCAGGTCCTGCACACGAAGTGCCTCATCGTCGATGACGAGTACGCGGTCATGGGGTCCTCGAACCTGGACATGCGCTCCTTCGGCCTCAACTACGAGATCAGCCTGCTGGCGACCGGTGGAGACCTGGTCGATGACATCGCCGAGGTGGTCGTAGATTACCAGCGCGAAAGCAGCGAGCTCTCCCTCGGAGAATGGGAGCAGCGGCCGCTGATCCGCCGCTACCTGGAGTCCGTGATGCGTCTGACGTCCTCGCTGCAGTGAGGACGTGACTGAGGACGTGACTGAGGGCGGCGGCTGCGGCGGACTGCTGCGGCGCATTGAGCCGAGGCACATTGAGCCGAGGCACACGGCACCGAAAGTCGCTTTCGACGAAACTCGGGTTGAGCGTCGACAATCATATGCGCACATATGTTTCTCGACGCTCAACCCGATCCGTGCCGGAAGTGGCTTGCTCGCGGCCCATGTTTCGACGCTGAGACCGTTATTCGTCCGGTGTTTGGCTAGGCAGGTAGGTTGCTTCAGGCGGACCCGGTGACGTCGGGGCCCATCTCCTCGAGCTGGTCGAGAGGGACGTCGAGGAGGTCATGAACTCCGTTGACGATCTCATTGGGGCGGAAGGGGAAACGGTGTACATCCTCGGCGGTGGAGATTCCCGAGAGGACGAGCACGGTGTGCATGCCTGCCTCCATCCCGGCAATGATGTCGGTATCCATCCGATCGCCGATCATCGCGGTGCTCATCGAGTGGGCGCCGATCTGGTTGAGCGCTGAACGGAACATCATCGGATTCGGCTTGCCCACGACATAGGGGTCACGGTTAGTGGCCTTCGTGATCAGCGCGGCGATGGCGCCGGTTGCTGGGAGGACACCCTCGGGGCTGGGACCGGTGGCATCGGGGTTGGTCACGATGAAGCGTGAACCACCGTCGATGAGGCGGATCGCCTTGGTGATCGCCTCGAATGAATAGGAGTGAGTCTCGCCGACAACGACGAAGTCCGGATCGTTCTCCGTCATGATGAAACCGGCCTCATGGATTGCGGTGGTCAGTCCCGCCTCACCGACGACGTAGGCGGTACCGTGCTCGACTTGGTTGGACAGGAAGTCTGCGGTGGCCATGGCGGAGGTCCAGATCTTCGATTCGGGAACATCGAGGCCGTTCGACCTGAGTCGGGCTGAAAGGTCCCTGGCGGTGTAGATCGAGTTGTTCGTCAGGACCAGGTACGGAATGTCGGCCTGACGCCACTGTGCGAGGAGCTCGGCCGCGCCGGGCAGGGGATTGTTCTCCCTGACCAGAACACCGTCCATGTCGGTCAACCAGCATTCGATCGAGTCGCGATCCATGTCTCTCCTGAAGATAGTCGTTGAGCCGATGCGGCTGCCTCCTAGCCTAGTCGGGTTTGGCAGCCTGAGTCTTGACCCTAAGGAATCCGCCCTTGCCGCGGGGAATGGTCACGGTCTTCGTCAGCACGTAGTAAAGGGTTCCGGAGACGAGCATCGAGGGGATCGAAGCCGTGAGCCACCGGAACGCCTCGGTCGGAATGTAGTCGATCGGGTCGAGCAGCAAGGTATAGACGAGGGCACCAGCGGCCATGGTGGTGAACGCGACGAGATTGAAACCGCCGGTGAAGTGATACGGCGATCCAGGTCGGTTGTCATACATCGCACGGATGTCGAGATGCTGCCTGCGCAGTATGAAGAAGTCGACGAACTGGATCGCGCACAGAGGACCAAGCACAATCGCACCCCAAGAGACGAAGCGACCGTAGTTGTTGTACGTGATGTCGGGGAAGAATACGAGTACCACTGCCGGGACGAGAATGAGTCCGCCGAGGACAGGCCAAGGGAGCCTGCGTCCCACGTTGCCGGTGCCACCGCGAACAGCGACGAGCGCCGCGTAGCCTTGGGCGACGATGGAGTTGATGTTGGCGAAACCGACGAAGATGAGGGCGAGGCCGCCAAGGACGAACCCACCGAGTGGAATCATCCACTGTGTGGGATCGTCGGAGCCCAGTGCAAGGGCCGAGAACGCACCCACGATCGCAGCGATCACCGAGGCGAGGAAGAGCCCGATCATGTTCGGCCAGTAGGCCGCGCGCGAGCTTCTGGTCAGGCGGGCCAAGTTGCCGACGTTGGGCCACCACGCGAGGCCCCCGGCGACGTTGAGCTCGATGGCGAGCATAAACGCCATGTGCTTGTCGAAATCGGCGGCGAGTGGTTCCAAAGAGACGAGTTCTGACCAGCCGATCTGCGTGAAGATCAGGACGAGCATGAGAAGGGTGACCACGACGAGGCCGGGGGAGACGACCTTGTTGACGGTCTCGATCGACTTCGGGCCGCGCATCAGGATAAGCCACGAGATGATCACGGCGAGGAGTCCAAGCAGCTTGACGATCAGGCTGTCGGGGGCGAGATCGGTGCCGAAGAGCTCGTTGCTGACGTTGGCGAACGCATGCCCGCACATGATCGCCAGAACTGCAGCCCAAGCGGCTGCGAGCAGTGCGGAGAGGGCGAGCATGATGGCTCGACCACCTGCGGTGCCGAACGATGATCTGAGCGAGACGAACTGTTCGATGCCATATCGGACTGCAGGGATGCAGGGGGCCAGGGCGACGAAGATGATGCTGATTCCATAGCCGATCACTATGCTGGCAACCGCCTCTTTGGCGCCGACATAGTAGGCAACTGCGCCGCCTTGGAGGAACGCCCAGGTTGCGATGGCAAGTCCGATGTTCGCCGCAGAGAAGTCCCAGAAGCTCCAGATCCGGTCCTTCTTCAGGAGCGGCAGGTCGCTGGTCGAGCTGGCGTCATGCAGTGCTGTGCGCTGGAATCGTTGACGGTCGCTGCTCACAGAAAGCACCAGCCCACCACGACGAGAGATGTGACAGCGAGGACGACGATCGAGATGACGATGTCTCCGGTCGGCAATGGCGCAAGGACACCCTCCTCGCTTCCTGGGTCCTCGTAGAGGTCGAGGCGGCGGTCGAGTTCGGTGCGGAAATCCTCGTCCATCATGAGCTGTGGTCTCCTTTGACCAAGTGAGAAAGAAAGTCGTAGATAGGTGCGGTTGTCAGTGTGCCGCATGACACTATACCGTCCGGACGGTTCTGTTTGGCAGAAAACCCTTGACAGCCGATCACACCGGAGTATTGTAGTATTTACTTAATTAAGGAAGTGCTGAAATTAATCTCAACTCTGTGTTCGGTGCTCTGGCCGACCCGACCAGGCGGGCGATGATCGATCGTCTGAGGGAAGGCGACCTCAGCGCCGGTGAATTGGCCGAACCGTTTCCCATCAGCAGATCGGCAGTGTCGCAGCATCTCAAAGTACTTGAAGACGCTGGACTGATCACTCGGTCCAAAAATGCACAGAGACGGATCGTGCATCTCAACGTCGAGGGTCTGAGCGCGGGTACAGACTGGCTGCTGGCAGCACACATGGATTGGGAGCAGTGCTTCGACACACTCGACCAGGTGCTGGCCGAGACTTCGCCCCCAGGCGAACAGGCTGAGGGCAGACAGCAATGATCGACTCACAGAGGAGAACCATCATGAATGAGAACGAAAATGAGAATGAGAAGCCCGGTTTCACAATAGTCCGCGACTTCGCAGCACCTCGGGACCGTGTCTGGGAGGCCTGGACCAACACCGATGTCATGGCCCGCTGGCTCCATCCGGAAACGCTGGTCACACCGCGCGAATCCGTCAGCGTGGACCTGCGCGTTGGCGGTCTCTACACCTACTCCATGCGCATCGAGGAGACAGGACAGGAGTTCCCGACGGCGGGCAAGTACCTCGTGATTGAGAGACCGCACCGGCTCGACTTCACCTGGGGGAGTCCCGGCGACGTCGACGAGGCACCTCAGATCAGAATCGAGTTTGAGGAAGTCGATGCAGGCACCACCCGGATGACGTTTGCGCTGACCGGCATTCCCAATGACTCGGGTTCCGATGCCAGCGCCTACGACGGCTGGGATTCCGCCTTCAACGTCTTCGAGTCTGAGATCGCAGGCTGAGATCGCAGGCGGACCCAGGATCCAGTGCGGACCCGGGCCCCACAGCAGGGACCCGGGTTGCCTGCTGTCCGACGCCAGGCGTTAAGCTCAAATCACGACAATCGGGCAGAGACGCAGTGACACAGAGGAGTGACGCATGAGTGAGCAGAAGGTCATCGAACAAAGAGGTCTGTGGCTGGATGAGATGGAAGTCGGTGCGATCTACAAGCACGCTCCCGGCCGCACCATCACCGAGGCGGACAACACCTGGTTCACGGCTGTGACGATGAATACTCAGGCCCTTCACCTCGATGCAGCCTTCGCTGCGACCGAGCCCTTTGGTCAGCGCCTGGTCAACTCTATGTTCACCCTCTCCACCCTTATCGGGCTTTCGGTCACGCAGCTGACGCAGGGCACGATCGTCGGCAACCTCGGCTTCTCCGAAGTCGCCTTCCCCGCCCCGCTCTTCCACGGCGACACCCTCTACGCCGAGACGACGATCCTTGACAAACGCGCCTCGAAGTCTCGTCCCGGGCAGGGCATCGTGACCCTCGAGCACCGCGGCTACAACCAGGACGGAACCCTCGTGGCCAAGGCCGTGCGTCAGACCATGATGTTCGACTCCAGCCACGCCGGTGAAGCAAAGAAGGTCCCCGCGCAGCAGGAGGACACCATCCAGAACGAAACCGGAAAGTGAGCACCACGATGGCATTGGATTTCAAACCCGCCTGGCTCTTCGTCCCCGGTGACCGCCCGGACCGCTACACGAAGGCCGCCGAACGCTCCGACATCGTCATCCTCGACATCGAGGACGCGGTCAACGACGGCGACAAAGCCACTGCCCGCGAAGCGATCATCGACTACCCGCTCGATCCCACCCGCACGGTGGTCCGCATCAATGCGCGAGATTCGGAGCACCTCGGCGAGGACATGGCAATGCTGGCCAAGACCGAGTACACGGCCGTCATGCTGCCGAAGTCCGAGCACGCCTCCGACCTCACAATCCTTAGCGACTACCAGGTCATCGCACTGATCGAGACGGCGCTCGGGGCCGTCAACGTCGCCGAGATCGCCGCCGCACCCAATACCTACGCACTCATGTGGGGATCCGAGGACCTCATCGCCGACCTCGGCGGAGGATCCTCGCGCAATGCCGACGGAGGCTACCGTGACGTGGCCAAACACGTACGCAACTCGACCCTGCTGGCCGCTCGCGCGCACGGAAAGTTCGCCCTCGACTCGATCTGGGCGAATATCCCCGACCTCGACGGTCTGGGGGAGGAAGCCGAGGACGCCGTCCAATCCGGGTTCAGCGGAAAGGTCTCCATCCACCCCAACCATGTTCCCGTCGTCCGCGATGCGTTCCGCCCCAGCGAAGAGCAGTTGACCTGGGCGAAGGCCGTGCTTGGTCTCGCGAAGACCGAGAAGGGTGCCTTTGCCTACGAGGGCAAGATGATCGACGCCCCACTGCTCAAGCACGCCGAACTCATCGTCGCCCGAGACGTCTGAGCCCGGTGATGACCGGGACGATGCCCCGTCCGCGAGGAGTTGGTCAGTGAATGATGCCGATGCGCTCATCGCCACCCAGATCCGAGCCGTCCTCGTAGCGGCCGCGGACAATGGCGGCGTGGCTCCGATCGTCGAGGCCGGCGACCCGATCCTGCGCCAGGTGACCCGTCCCTTCGACGGACAGGTCGACGACGCCGAGCTGGACCAACTCGCCGAGGTGATGCGAGCGACCATGCTCGGCGCGCCCGGCGTAGGACTGGCCGGACCACAGGTGGGCATCGGCCTGTCCATGTTCGTCGCCGAAGACCCCGGCAGTCTCAATCCGGAGGTTGCCGCGGTGCGGCAACGGACCCCGATGCCCCTACGCGTGGTCCTCAACGCCGACTACAACCCGGCCACCTCGGAAAACGTCGCCTTCTATGAGGGCTGCCTGTCGATCCCCGGCTACCAGGCCATCGTCGCTCGTCCTCGCGAGATCGAACTGCGAGGTCAGAACCTCGACGGCACTGCCATCGCCGAGGTCGCCTCCGGTTGGTCGGCGCGCATCGTCGCGCACGAGACCGATCACCTCGAAGGAGTCATGTTCCTTGACAAAGCTGAGATGCGTTCCCTTTCGACCAACACCTCGGTGGCGAAATTCTGGAACCAGCCATCGACTCAGAAGGCAGCCAGCGAGCTCGGGTTCGCCCTGCCGAGTTCAATGCTGCTCTGAGGCCGGAGGACTCGCCCTCTGGGACGATTTCCATAATTGCCACAGGAGACCATGTTTCGATTGAGGCATGCGTTTTCCCGATATCCCTCTACGTCATCGTCGTCTCGTGCGTGCTATCGCCGTTGCCGGAACCAGCGGCCTCGCACTGGTGCGCAGGCGCGACTTCGCGCCCGAACACGACCGTGCGGCCCGCTTGGGCAATGCGATCGCCAATGCAGGACTGACCTGGATCGCCGGAACGCGGGCCTTCGCGGGGCCGGACGAGAGTGAGCTCGACCTCGGCGCAGCGTTCGGAGCCGTCGGCTCGGAAGCGGGACAGCCCGCCCGGTACTCGACAGTGGACCCGATGGAGCAGGAGGAGAGGACCCGGACCTTTCGCAACCTCACCACCGCTTTCGCCTCCGGTGCCCTCAGCTGGGCCCTGTGGCACCCGACGCAGGACTTCGTCGATAGGATCGACGCCAAATTTCCTGCCGGTTTCGGGCGCGGACTGGGCGCAGGCGCCAGCGGAGCGTTCGTCGCAGGCGGTGCAGCCCTGCTCGACAAATTCGCCGAGCTCGACCAGGCCGAATACTGGGAGAACGCTCCGGTCGAGATCGAACTGCCGGAGCATATCCGCGGAGCCGTCGATCAGCTGCTCGCACAGCCGCATCCGGTCTCTGCCGAGTCCGCTGAGGCGGTGCGAGCACAGTTCGACTCGGCACGATTTTTCGTGTGGGTGACCTATTCGCGCACACAGCATCCGGGTGATGATCCCATCACCTTGGACCCGCAGCAGCTCTCCGCGCTGCTGGACGTTGAAGACATCACCACGATCGATGTCTACCCCGAGGCATCGGCTCGACTCGTTGTGCCGAAGAATCAGACCTATCCCGTGACCGGCGTCCAGGACGTTGCGGGCATCCACGACGCTGAGGGGGCGGCCCCGCAGGAACTTCGCCTCGAGATAGCCGATGGCCTCCTCAGCCGGATCGATCTCAACGCCGTCGACGAAGACTCACCCGCACGCAGCTCAGACGACCTTCCAGGTTCAGAGAGGCCGGGGATGCTCTATCCTTTGGGACTCGACGGTGACGTGGACGGCTACTTGAGCCGCTATGAGATGGAGGATGAGGAATTCGACGCAATGCCCCTCACTCTTGACCGGTGGCCCGGTCCGAAGCAGCTGCGGTTCATCTCTGAATGCGGTTAGGCTCACTACACGTGCCCGCTCGGGAATAAGCACACGCTGACATCGTTGTACGAGATATGAGTGAACTTCGTACTTTGACCCTGGGCGCCGGCTGCTTCTGGTGCCTCGATGCCGTCTACCAGCGGACGAAGGGCGTGACCTCGGTGATCTCCGGATACACCGGCGGTCACACTCCGAACCCGCACTACCGCGAAGTCTGCTCCGGGGCTTCCGGTCACGCCGAGGCCCTGCAGGTCACCTTCGATGCCGAGATCGTGCCCGAAAGCGTCATCCTGGGGCTCTTCTTCACCGGTCACGACCCGACGAGCCTCAACGCTCAGGGCTATGACGTGGGAACTCAGTACCGTTCAGCCATGTTCTACTCCGATGAGGAGGAGAAGGCGCGCTTCGCCGCCGCCATTGCTGAAGCGCAGGAGATCTTCGACCGCCCGATCGTCACGACGCTCGAACCGCTGGGGATCTTCCACACCGCCGAGGCTGTTCACCAGGACTTCTACACCGAGAACAGCAACAACGGGTACTGCCGTGTCATCATTGATCCGAAGCTGTCCCACGCGCGGGAGGCATTTGCGGAATGGGTGAGCTGAGTGTCGAAACACAAGGATTCGTCTGATCATCGCAGCTCGAAGAAGCACAGCGGCTCGAAGAAGTCAGACAAGAAGCGTCCGAAGGACGGTAGTGCCTGCGAGGTGACGAAGGGTCGCGTACGCGCGCACTTCCTCGACGGCGAGACCGGACCATGGGCGAAGAGGCTCGCTGATCAGGCCTCGGCGGCAGACGACGTAGTTGCAACCTCAGCCTCAGCGCCAAAGGCTGACAGCGCGAATGCGGCAGCCGAGGTTGCAGCAGCATCGCCTCGGCACCAGGGCCCTGACTACACGGTGCCGTCCTCGATCGACATCGTTGCCGACCCGGTCCTGCATGCCATGTCCACGAGGCGGTCGATCTCGAAGGTCGATGGCGAGACACCGAACGACTCCGATCTGCGCGAGATCATCCGCTCGCTCTCTTCTGTCGCCGACCACAAGGGCCTGCGACCCTGGAGATTCATCATCCTCCGCGGCGAAGACAGGCACCGCCTCGGCGTAGCCCTCGACGAAGCTGCCGCTGTGACACGAAAGCCGGGGGAGAGGAACGAGAAGCCGTTGCGGGCCGAACTGCTTCTCGCTCTCGTCTCCTCCCCGAGTGAGAACCCGAAGGTTCCCGAATGGGAGCAGCACGCCACTGCAGCTGGCGCCGGACACTTACTCGAACTCGCACTCTGGCAGGCAGGGTGGGGCGTAATGTGGCGCAGCGGAACCATGACCAACGAACCAGCCGTCCGCAGACTCCACCGGCTGAGTCCCGGTGAATTGCTCATGGGCTGGTTCTACATCGGGGCAGTACCCGAACGCTACCGAGAGCGCATGGCGCACAGCACCAGGCCATTGCCCGACCCCGACCAATTCCTTGAAACCCTGTGACCGACTGAGACGACGTGACTGACAAAGACGATGTGCCCGAACACTCTGACGCGCCAAGCACCGAGGCGCTGAACGGCGAAGCGGCGAACCCCGACGCGCTCGCGGCCGCGAAGGCCGCCACCGCCGAATCGCGGCGACTGCCGAAGGAGATCTACGTACTCGTCGCCGCGGCCTTCATCGTGGCGTTGGGCTACGGCATCATCGCCCCGGTTCTGCCGCAGTTCGCCGCGAGCTTCAACTTCGGCGTCACCGCGGCCACGATCGTCGTCTCCTCCTTCGCCTTCTTCCGGTTCGTGTTCTCACCGACGTCGGGCCGCCTCGTCGACTCCTTCGGGGAACGCCGGATCTACATCTCCGGCCTCCTCATCGTCGCCGCCTCCACAGCGGCCGTGGCGTTCGCTCAGAACTACTGGCAGCTGCTGGTCTTCCGCGGCCTCGGCGGTATCGGTTCGACGATGTTCAGTGTCTCCGCGATGGCGCTGATCATTCGACTCGCACCCATCGACGCGCGGGCGAAGGCCTCGAGTACCTATGCCACCGCCTTCCTCGTCGGTAACATCGCCGGACCCGTCCTGGGTGGGGCGATGGCAGGCTGGGGCATGCGCATACCCTTCATCATCTACGCCGTCGGTCTGCTCATCGCGGCCATCGTCGTGCGCATCTTCCTCGCCTCCACCGCAGAAGCGGGATCTTCGACGAAGCTCGGGCGCGCTCGCCTCGAAGCGGCCAAAGGTGACCCACAGCAGGAGGTCATGACTTTCCGGCAGGCCTGGAGCGACTCCGCGTACCGCAGTGCGCTGCTGTCCGCGTTCGTCCAGGGCTGGTCGGCGATGGGCATCCGTGTGGCCATCTACCCGCTCTTCGCCATCCAGGCGCTCAAAGCCGACACCGCAGTGGCTGGGCTGGCGCTGACGATGTTCGCAATCGGCAACGCCTCGGCCGTGACAGTCGTCGGCCGGTTCGCCGACACCTACGGACGCAAACCCTTCATCCAATGGGGTCTGCTTGTCCTCGGACTGACCACCGCAGCCCTGGCCTTCACTGATGCGATCTGGCTGTTCTTCGTCTTCTCCATCGTCGCCGGCGTCGGATCAGGACTGGCGAACCCTGCCCAGCAGGCAACCGTGGCTGATGTCATCGGACGCGACCGCAAGGGCGGGCGAGTTCTGTCCCGCTACCAGATGGCTCTCGACGGCGGTGCCATCGTCGGTCCGATCATCGCCGGAGCTATCGTCGATCGCTTCGACTACTCGTGGGCGTTCCTGCTCACCGGACTCCTCGGCGTTCTGGCCGCTGCCTTCTGGTTCACCGGTCGTGAAACCAAGCCGCGCACGGGTCGGGAATCTCGCGAAGTGTAGGCCGCGAAGAACACCGTGGAGCGCCTGCTCAGGGTTCACTCATGTGTTGCTGACAACTTAACTCACTAGTATGGGGCACCGAAGCATTTTTTCTGCAGGCGATCCCTGCGTTTGCACCGCCGAAAAGAAAGTCCCCACGTGAGTTTTCTGACCCGCCTGAGCCTGCGAAACCGCGCACTCATCGCGCTCATCTCCGTCGTCGCCATCATCTTCGGAGTCATCGGAGCCGGTTCCCTCAAACAAGAGCTGTTCCCCTCTCTTGAGAACCCTCAGGCGACGGTCACCGCCTCCTATGAAGGTGCGACGCCTGAAGCCGTCGAGCAGGAGGTCACCGATCCGCTCGAAGGTGCGCTGACAGCGTTGCCGGAAGTCGAGGACATGACGTCGACGTCCTCGGCCGGCAGTTCGTCGATCACCGTGAGCACGAAGTATGGAGAGGACTCCGATGATGTCGTGAAGTCCCTCCAGCGTGCGGTCTCCCAGGTTGAGTCCACTCTGCCCGATGGGGTCGAGCCCACGGTCAACACCATGGGCACCGACGACATCCCGGTGCTGGCACTGTCTGTGACCTCGGACGCCGACGAGGACAAACTCGCGGCCAACCTCGATGACATCGCCGAACCCGAACTGAAGAAGATCGATGGCGTCTCACAGGTCATGATCTCCGGTGCGAAGACAAAACAGGTCGAGATCAGCATCCGCCAGGACGACCTCGAGGACGAGGGCGCGAGCCTCGACGAGATCGCCGGCATCCTCCAGTCCAACGGCGTTCCCACCTCGGCCGGCGAGCTCAAGGGCGACAGCGGAACTGCCCCGGTCGAGGTCGGCACCCGGATCCGCTCGGTCGACGCGATCAAGGACCTTGTCGTCACCGGCAAGGACGGCCCGATCAAGGTCTCCGACGTCGCCGACGTGAAGATCAAGAACGCTCCCGTCGATTCGATCTCCCGCACGAACGGCAAGCCTTCGCTGTCGGTATCGATCATGAAGGAATCCGACGCGAACACCGTCGACGTCTCGCAGGCGGTTGCCGACAAACTGCCCGGGCTCGAGAAGTCCATGGGCGATGACACGAAGTTCGTCTCGGCCTTCGACCAGGCTCCATTCATCGAGCAGTCCATCCACGACCTGCTCAACGAAGGCGGACTCGGACTGATCTTCGCCGTCCTCGTCATCCTCGTCTTCCTGTTGTCAGTGCGAGCCACGATCATCACTGCGATCTCGATTCCTCTCTCCCTCCTCATCGCTATGGTCGGGCTGTGGATGGGCGGCGAGACCCTGAACATGCTGACTCTGGGTGCGCTGACGATCTCCATCGGCCGCGTCGTCGATGACTCGATCGTCGTGATCGAAGCGATCCGACGACGGCATTCCTCAGGTGGTGAGAAGTTCTCCAACATTCTGGCAGCGGTATCCGAGGTCTCTGGTGCTGTCACGGCCTCGACCCTGACCACTGTCGCGGTCTTCCTGCCCTTGGCATTCGTCAGCGGCCAGACGGGGGAGATGTTCCGTCCCTTCGCACTGACGGCCACCATCGCTCTGCTCTCGAGCCTGTTCGTGGCACTGACCATCGTGCCCGTGCTCGCCTACTGGTTCCTGCGTCAGCGGGAGGCGAAGGTCAAGCTCACGAAGGCGGAGAAGAAGGAGATCCGTCGCAACCGCAAGGGCATGCTCTCGGACTGGCGCAAAGAGACCAAGACCGCCAAGAAGGAGTCGAAGAAGCACAACATCCTCTCCACCGGCCGTCACGACGAGTCCGGCGCCGCGATGGCGGGAGCAGGGACTGCCGACTCACACGAGGGCACTCGCACCGCAACCGCAGGTGCCGCCTCGGCGGACGCTGCCTCCACCGGCCCACGCTACGGCGAGGTCGAGGAGGAAGCCGGAGAGGTCGACGAGCTGGCGGGCATGCACTCGCCGGTCACGCGACTGCAGAAGACCTACATGCCGGTCATCGGATTCTCGACCAAGCACCCTGTCATCATGATCCTCGCCGCGGTCCTCATCCTCGTGGGCACCGGAGCAATGGTCCCGCAGCTGAAGACTGAGCTCTTCGGAGACACCGGCCAGGACAGTCTGCAGGTCGCCCAGACCTTCGACCCGGGCACCGATCTCGACGAGGCGTCGAAGCAGGCCGAACCGGTCGAGAAGATCCTCGAAGACAACAAGGACGTCGAGTCCTACCAGCTCTCCGTCGGTGGAACGACCTTCGGCTTCACCGATGACTCGTCCATCACCGGCACCTACATCGTCAACTCGAAGTCCGGAGTTTCGGCGCAGTCGATCTCTGACAAGCTGCAGAAGGAATTCGACGATCTCAAGGACGTCGGTCAGGTCGAAGTGCAGAGCCAGAGCTCAATGCCCGGCGCCCAGACCATCGACGTCACACTGTCGGGATCCGATGCCAAAGAACTCGACGACGCCACAAAGGCCGTCACGGACAAACTCGAAGGAGTCTCCGGTGCCCAGTCGGTGACCAGCGACCTAGAAGCGGTTCAGCCGGTCATCGAAGTCAAGGTCGATCACAAGAAGGCCGCGAAGGAGAACCTCACTGAGGCCACGATCGGGCAGTACGTCCAACGGGCGATGCACGGACAGAACATCGGCGAAGTCGTCATCGACAACGTTTCGCACTCGGTTTTGCTCTTCGACCGCAACGCGGACACCGTGGACAAGCTCAAGGATCTCAAGATTCCCGGAAAGCCCAAGGAGACGGCTCCACCCGCAGGCGACGCCGGTGCTGCAGGAGCCGCTGATGCAGGCGACGCGGCTGGCGGCGACGCTGGTGGTGCAGCCGGTGGCGCAGGCGGCAATGCTGGTGCAGCCGGTGACCCGGGTGCGCAGGCCGGTGCTCCGGCACCGACGTCGAAGCCGCGCTTCATCAAGCTCGAAGATGTCGCCGAGGTCAAGGAAGTCAAGACCGCTCCGACGATCCGCCACACGGATTCGCAGCGTTCGACCACTGTCTCGGTCACGCCCGAGGGCGATGACCTGGGAACTGTTTCAACTGATGTGCAGAGCGCACTCAAGAATGTCGACCTGCCCGACTCCGTATCCGTTGACACCGGCGGTGCCACACAGGAGCAGAACGAAGCGTTCTCCCAGCTGGGCTTGGCCATGCTCGCTGCGATCCTCATCGTGTTCATCATCATGGTCGCCACGTTCAAGTCGCTGCTGCAGCCGTTGATCCTGCTGGTCTCGATCCCGTTCGCGGCCACCGGTTCCATCGCGCTGTCGCTTCTGACCGATACTCCGCTGGGCCTGACGTCGATGATCGGTCTGCTGATGCTCATCGGCATCGTGGTCACAAACGCGATCGTGCTCATCGACCTGATCAACCACTTCAGAGCTCGAGGGGTCGAACTGCGAGCGGCCATCGTCCACGGTGCCCGGTTGCGCTATCGACCGATCCTCATGACCGCCTCGGCGACGATCTTCGCGCTCGTGCCGATGGCCCTGGGGCTGACCGGCGGGGGAGTGTTCATCTCGAAGCCGCTGGCGATCGTGGTCATCGGCGGTTTGGTCAGCTCGACCTTGTTGACGCTGATCCTCGTGCCCGTCCTCTACCTCCTGCTCGAAGGGGCGAAGGAACGCCGGGCCGAGAAGAAGTACGTGAAGAACATGGCCCGTGGCCAGGTCCTCGATGTCGCCGAGGCGAGAGCCACACAAGGTCCGGATGCGACGGACCGTGCCGCCTCAGCAACATCCACCGCCGAGGCGGGTTCGGTGGCCACAGCCGAACGAACCGAGCGCGACGAGTCGACGCAGACGGTTGGTGACTCCGCGGTGGAGGACCCGGACGGGGACGACGCACCGAAGCACTGACCTGCTCCGGTTACAGTAGGATCCATGAGAAACGAGCTCGAACCGCAGGAGAAGAAGCGCCTGTGGTTCGAGCTCGGCCTCGTTGCAGCACTCTCGTTGGGACAGTCAGCTGTCTATGCGATCGTGCGTCTGTCCGACATCGCCACCCGCGGTCCGATCAGTGAAGCCCAGGCGAAGCTCAACACTTCGATGTCGCCGCGGCCCGGATTCGATCTCATCTACCAGATCCTCGGCATCGGGTTCACTCTTGTGCCCGTGCTCCTGGCCCTGTATCTACTCACTCGCGACACCGATGCCCCGCCCCTGAGTACACGCCTGGGCGTGAGAGGCCAGAGCGGGAAGGACCTCGGTCGCGGAACTCTCATCTTCCTCATCATCGGCATCGGCACCCTGGGTGTCTACGCGGGCGGCAGGGCACTGGGGATCACGGCCGAGATCCAGCCGGCCAACCTCGGCGATCATTGGTGGACCATTCCCGTGCTCATCCTGGCCGCGGCGAAGAACGGCATCCTCGAGGAGGTCATCATCTTCGGCTTCGGTGCAGAACGCCTCCAGCGTTTGGGTTACGGCATGTGGCCGATCATCATCAGCCTGGCCATCTTCCGTGCCAGCTATCACCTGTACCAGGGCATCGGGCCGTTCATCGGCAACGTCGCCATGGGCATCATCTTCGGGTGGTACTTCATGCGTCGGGGCAGGCTGGTGCCCCTGGTGTGGGCACACTTCATCATCGATGCCGTGGGCTTCCTGGCCCCGGGAATCCTCACCCTCATCGACATCGGCTGAACTGGTTCATGCGCAGTTCACCGAACGGTAGTTCTGGGTCCAACTGACCCTGAAAGTCTCGACTTGGTGAGCCCGACTCCGTTTTGTGAGGCGGGGCCGAGAGACTCGATCCGAGGAGACAAGCGAACCGATGGCACCCCTACGTGAACTTCTGCCCATGGCCGGACACGTCCGTGGCAAGCGCAGCCCCGTCACATGTGCACTCAAATGTGACAACGCGTGCACGAAGGCGATCTGCAACACCTCGTCCAACAGCTACTTCCGCGACATCGTCGGGGCACAGCTGTCTCGCCGGGCAGTGCTGGGGGCGTCGGCGGCAGGAGCATTGGCCATCGCAGTCACGACCGCACCGAGCCCGGCCACGCGTGCGGCAGCGGCCGCCGCAGGCACGGGAGGCAGCCTCGACTTCACTGCGATCGACCCGGTCCAGCACGAGGTCGATAAGTTCATCGTCCCCGAGGGGTACTCCTGGCATCCCGTCGTGCGCTGGGGTGACCCTCTGTTCCCGGACGCCCCGCAGTTCGATCCCGAGAACCAGAGCGTCGAGTCACAGCGCCGTCAGTTCGGCTATAACAACGATTTCCTCCAGATCCAGGTCGACGAGGGCGGAGACGGCAACCGGGCTCTCCTGTTCTCGAACCAGGAGTACACGAATGACGCGATTATGTACCCGGACAGCATGGACAAGGCCACCCAGCGTGCCATCAGCCGCGACGCACACGGGCTGACGGTTGCCGAACTGGTCAGGACCAACGAGAAGACACCGTGGAGGGTCGACGTCAACGGTGCAAACAACCGTCGCTTCCTCATCAACACCGAATACGAGTTCACCGGTCCGGCAGCCGGGTCCGATCTGCTCCGGACCAGGGATTATCCCAAGGGCGACAAGGCTCAGGGAACCCTGGGCAACTGCTCTGGCGGACTGACTCCGTGGGGCACGTTGGTCTCCGGCGAGGAGAACTTCAATTCCTACTTCAAGGCACAGGGCACCTCGGCGGCGGACAAACGCTACGGCCTGAGCAACGAAGCCTCCGCGAACGGCTGGGAGGAAGACCTGCAGCGCTTCGACACGAACAACTCCGGCTACGCCAACGAAGCGAACCGATTCGGCTGGATCGTCGAGGTTGACCCGCGTGATCCGGACTCGACCCCGCGCAAGCACACCAACCTGGGGCGTCTCAAGCATGAGGGCGCCAACATCACGATCGCGGACTCGGGCCAGGCCGTCGCCTACATGGGCGATGACGAGAAGTTCGACTACCTCTACAAGTTCGTGTCCAAGGGCAAGTACGTCGAGGGCGACCTGTCCCACAACATGACCCTGCTGACCGAGGGCGACCTGTTCGTCGCGAAGTTCACGGGCAACTCCCCGAAGAACGAGATCGACGGCAGCGGCGATGTGCCGGCCGACGGTGAGTTCGACGGCAGCGGGCAGTGGCTGCCGCTGATCAAGAACGGCAGATCACAGGTCTCGGGCATGGCCATCGACGAGGTGCTGGTCAACACCCGGCTGGCGGCCGACAAGGTCGGTCCGACGAAGATGGACCGCTGCGAAGACGTCGAGCCCAACCCGGTCAATGGGAAGATCTATGTCGCGTGTACGAACAACTCCGACCGTGGTGTGGACGGCAAGGCCGCAGCCGACGAGGCGAACCCGCGCACCGAGAACCGAGACGGACACATCGTTGAACTGACCGAACGCGACGGCGACCACACCGGCACCGAGTTCGACTGGACCCTGCTGCTGGTCTGCGGTGACCCGAAACAGGGTGACACGACCTACTTCTCAGGCTTCCCCGAAGACCAGGTCTCGCCGATCTCCTGCCCCGACAACGTCACCTTCGACTCCGCCGGGAACCTGTGGATCTCCACAGATGGTGCACCAGACGGCATCGGCTACTGCGATGGTCTGTTCAAGGTCACCATCGACGGTGAGCAACGGGGCCGCGTCGAGCAGTTCCTCTCCGTCCCACGTGAAGCCGAGGTCTGCGGGCCACTCGTCCACGACTCATACAACTCGGCGTTCGTGGCCGTCCAGCACCCCGGTGAGGACGGCGAATGGTCAGATCAGCACTCACGGTTCCCCGACTACGTGGATGAGTCGGATGTCGAGAAGGGCGTTGCGGCGGTTCCGCGCCCGACAGTAGTGCAGGTGATCAAGGGCAGCGGCGAAGAGCCCACTGAGGCTCCGACAGAGGACCCGAAGGACACCGACAAGGACACCGACGCCGAAGGCAACGAGGACGGTTCGGCCGACAGCGGCGACGGAAGCTCCTCATCCGAAAGTTCGAAGTCCGGCTCGCACGATGGCGCACAGGACGCTGCCGCGGCGGCCGGAGCGGCGGGTGCAAGTGACGCCGGTTCAAACGGCGGCTCAGGATCAGGGGGTTCGGGAACTGGCGGTTCGGGCGCGAACGGCGGATCCGGCTCCGGAGGCTCGGGTTCCGCTGGTGGCGGTGACCTGCCGCGCACAGGCAACGACAGTACCCTGCCATTACTCGGCGGAGGTGCTGGCCTGCTCGCCGCAGGCAGCGCCATGGCCACTGCCGCGCACATGCGCAGGAAGAAGTCTGGCGAGGGCGTTGAAGACCTTCCCGAGGAGTCGGCGGTGGTCTGATCCGACGGGCCCACCTGAAAAGTAGTCTCCACGACAGGCTCGGGGCGGTCGAAATGCTTCTCGACAAAGTGTCTGTGCGGCGAGTTCAGCACTCCGTCGTCCCACGTAGTCACGGCACAAGTCTATTCTTGCCCGCGCCGAACTGGCATGTTTAGCTGACAGGATGACTGAGACCCTCGCACTCCGCCCGCTGTGTGTCGGCGACGCCGCCGAAATGGCGGTCGTTCTCTCTCATCCTGACCTCTACCGGTACACGGGAGGCGAGCCGCCCAGCGAAGCTGACCTCAATCGGCTCTATGGCATCCAGACGCGCGGTGGGCCTGCCGACCAGTCCGAGGTGTGGCTCAACGACATCGTCATCGTGGGGGACGCGCAGCGAGCTGTCGGATTCGTCCAGGCGACGCTTCCGGCCGATCAGCGATCGGCGGAGATCTCCTGGGTGATCGGGCGCCCGTGGCAGGGCCTTGGGTACGCAAGTCGAGCCGCGCTGCTCCTCATCGACGGCCTGCGTACGCGCGGAGTTGAGCAGGTCATCGCTCATATCCATCCAGATCACGAGGCATCTCAGCGCATCGCCCAAGGCATAGGAATGAAAGCATCCGACGTCGTCGTCGACGGAGAGACCCGGTGGGTCGGGTTCTTCGGATGATTTGAGGGCAGCACACCGAATCGGTGTGCTGCCCTCAATGCTCGCGGCTGTCAACCAGTATGGTCTGCAGCCACTCAGATGGTGACGAGGCCGTTCTTAGCGGTTTCGAAGCTGATCGACATGATGCCGGGGGCGCCGTGTGGTGACGACCAGTCGATGTGGATCTCCGGGATCGGCTTGGGATCCTGGGTTCCCAACCAGTCGCGGAGTCGGTCACGATCCCCGGCAATCTGAAGGGTGTCGATGGCGACGTCGCCATTGGTCTTGTAAGACGAAGGATGCTGAGACGAGTCGGCAGACCACTTGATGAAGAACGGAAGCTGAGGGTCGGCGATGAGCCCCTTGATTCCGATCTGCAGCCACTTGAGTTCCAGACCTGATTCCGGGGTGCGGTTTCCGTCGACGGCTTTGCGTTCGAGACGGGTCTCCACTCCGGCGAGGTCATCGACCGAGACGCACCAGCCCATCCAGCCGCCTCCGAGCTCGGAGCGAGCTCGGACTGCTTGGCCGAAGGGTGTTGACAGCGCGGCTGGGTGCTCCAAGGCTTCTACGACTTCGAGATAATGACCATTCGCGAGAGGGAAGATCAGGTTTCTGGTACCGAATCGAGGATGCACACCACCGTCGTAGGGAACCACACCGAGCTTCTCCGAGATTCTCTCGGCAGTCGCTTTGTACCCGTCTGGTTCGCTGGCGAAGGACACATGATCGAGTTTCATACCTCGACAATCGCATAACCTGGCTCACACTTCTTATTAGGCTCACCTAAACTTTCGGTTCTGCTCGCAGGCGAGGTTCATCCAGGCGAGTGTGCAAACATCTCTTTCATGCGCACCGCAGCAGTGTCAGCACCCGGCACCCCGGCGTGTTCGTCCGGTGGCTGCCGCGCCTGCTAGTCCTGATCGCGGTGCTCATGCTCCTCCAGATCCTCATTCCCTCCGACAGGTGGGTCGGCACGGGACTGTCCTTCCTGTGGGCCTGGGTGGTCCCGGCGAACCCCGTGGACTTCGCGTCCTCGGTCGTTCTCGTCATCCTCGCCGGTGCCCTGAGCATTCGAAAAAGAGCCGCTTGGTGGGTTCTCCTCCTGCTGCTGGTGTTCACTCTCGCAGCCACTGGAGCGGTGGCTGTGGTGCTGGCGCTCGTCAAACCCTCGTTGCTGACGCGGGATCTGGCCACCAGCATGATCGTTCCGGCCCTTGTCCTCATCTGTCTGCTCGTCCATCGCCGTCGCTACACTGCCAAGACCCAGCCGTGGGGCTTCTTCAAAGCGCTCGCAGTTCTGGTCAGCGAAGTGCTTCTCACAGTCCTTGTAGTCTTGGCGGTCCAATTCCTCACCGGTGGGCTCTCCCTGTCCCAAGCGCGGCAGATCATCGCCGAACTCTTCGGATTCCGGGACTACACGGACTCGAGTTGGATGCTCTCGCTGTTCGGCTTCGGGTCGGTTACCAGCATCATCCTCGCCTTCTGGACGATGCTGCGCTCCCAACGCTTCGCCGAGCACATCGACCTCGATGAGGAGCGTGCGATCCGCCAGTCTCTGGCAGATCATTCCAATGACTCTCTCGGCTACTTCAGCACCCGCCGTGACCGTTCGGCCCTATTCGCCGGCGACTTCAGCTTCGCTGACCTACCCGAAGTCCAGCGCGCCGTCGCCAACCTCACGAGGCTCGGCTACACCCTGCGAATCCGTCAGCAGTCTGAGACGCCTGCCGATGAGTTGGCCAGTCTGGCTGCGTTTGCCGATGAGTGGCGCGATGGGGAGACCGAGCGAGGTTTCTCCATGGCGCTCGGTCGCATGGGCGATTCTGCCGATGCCCGCACTCTGCATGTTGAGGCGCTGTTCCCGGCCCACGACGCGAAGCATCCGCCGCCATCCCGGCGCCGAGAACGGGGCACCGAATTCATGATCGCCGGGCTCATGCGTGAAGCTGGTGGCCTCGGAATCGCTGAACTTCGCCGTCTTCCGCACCGCCTTCGAACAGGGCAAGGAACTCGGCGAAGAGGAAGAGATCACGACGCAGACACTGATCGAGTCCATGCAAAACTCCGGCAGGCGCACCGGCGTCGACGTTCGTCCCAGCATGGGTTGGGGCACGCTGCTGCAGGCGATCTACGAGGAGGTCGCGGAATCGTCCACGGTCGCCCCCACCTTCTACACGGACTTCCCCGAGACTTCACCCCTGACCCGACAGCAGAGGAAGGATCCGCTTCTGACAGAGAAGGGGGACCTCATCGTCTTCGGATCAGAACTGGCCACGGCCTGCTCCGAGCTCGTCGATCCCGTCTTCCAACGTAAAAGGCTCCTGGCTGCACTCTCTGGATACGTTCTTGTCTGCAGATGAGATCCGCGAATTCATGGCACATGTGTCCCACTGGGGCATGCTGCGCCAAGTCAGCTCCGCCGATGGGCTCGATCTTGGAGTCTTCGAAGACCAGTACGCGAACATCGAAACCTTGAAGGCGGCCTGCGCGGAATGGCTGAGCTACCGCAGCCAGGCGGCGGAACTGACGGCGCTGAGAGCCCGCACAGTCCCGGTTCGGACTCCCACCTCGGCGCTCTTCGCTCCGCTCTTCCGAACCGGAGACGACTGTCGATCCTGGACCGCGGATTCTCATCCTTGGGCGTCACCCAGATCGAAGACACACGGCATCTGATGATGATCGACCGCCCGGAGGCGATCATCCGGGCGGTCGAGAAATGCAGTGTGTGACGTTACTCAGTGGGAGTCTTTGAAGCGCTTGATCGAAGCCTCGACTTCGGCTTCGGCCTCGGCGCGGCCGACCCAGCTGGAGCCCTTGACGTACTTGCCCGGCTCAAGGTCCTTGTAACGGGTGAAGAAGTGCTCGATCGAGTCTAGGGTGAACTGGTCGACGTCGCCGATGTCCTGGTAGCTCTCCCAGCGAGGATCGCCGGCCGTGACGCCGAGGACCTTGTCGTCGCCGCCGGCCTCGTCTTCCATCTTGAACATGCCGATGGGGCGCACATCGATGAGGACGCCGGGGAAGAGCGGTTCGGGCAGCAGCACGAGAACGTCGAGCGGGTCCCCGTCGTTGCCCAGGGTGTCTTCGAAGAAGCCGTAGTCTGCGGGGTACTGCATCGAGGTGTAGAGGTAGCGGTCGAGCTTGACTCGGCCGGTCTCATGGTCGACCTCGTATTTATTGCGTGATCCGCGCGGGATCTCGATTGTGGCCAAGAGTTCCATAGTGCTCCTTCAAGCTAGGGTTGCATCACTAGAATAGAGCTTACAAGTCCTCACGAACGAACAACCACAACGGTTACGGTGAGGACGACTGCGATGAGGATGAGAGCCAGCGTTTGAACCAGAGTCCTGAGGCGAAGAGGCGCAAGCCCTCGAAGAAGGCTGTCGCGGGCATCACCGCAGGCAGCCTCGCACTGGTGCTGGCCGGAGTCGCGGCCGTCGACGCCTACGATGTCTTTCCCGAACTCCCGGGGATCCTGACCACGGAGCCCGCCATCGAGGTCCAATCCGTCCCCGCACCGAAGGCTCAGGGGCAGGAAGTGCCCGCCCCCGCCTCGGCGCTGGAAGACTCTGCACCCGTGCCGACCAAGGTCGCCGACAAGGTGGACAAGGTTCTCTCCGACGCCAAGGTCAAGGGGTTCGGGATCGAAGTCCGTGACGGGCTCAGCGATGACATCCTCTACGCGAAGAACGAGAACAAACCTCGCACACCGGCCTCGGTGACGAAGGTGCTCACCGCCTCGGCGGCGCTGCTGACGATCGGCGGCGAGAAGCGTCTGAGTACGACTACGAACTTCGACCCATCCACGTCTACGGTGACCCTGGCCGGTGGCGGCGACTCCCTGCTGGGCGCGGGGGAGTCCCAGCCAGGTGCCGTGAACGGCCACGCCGGCCTGACGACGCTGGCGCAGCAGACAGCGGAATCACTGAAGAACGAGAACGTCGCCGAGGTGGCCCTGGACTTGGACACGTCCCGGTACTCGGGCGAGGACTTCAGCCCCGGATGGGAACGTGCCGATATCGCCAAGGGCGTCATCACCCCGATCCAGCCGCTGATGATCGACACCGGTTACGTCGGCAGCACTGACAAGGAATGGCGCGGCCGCAGCGAACACCCGGCCAAGGACGCCTTCGCCGTCTTCTCCAAGGAGCTCAAAGCGGCCGGCATCACGGTCACCGACACCCCGAAGCCCGCCGCGAAGTCAGACGAGGACGCCAAATCTGACGAGGACGCGAAGTCCAGCGAGTTGGCGAGCGTGGAGTCGGCCACGATCTCCGAGATCGTGGAATACGCCCTCGTGCACAGTGACAACGTCGTCGCCGAGGTCCTCGGCAATGAGGTCGCCATCGCCTCGGATCAGCCGGGCAGTCTGGAAGCCGGGCCGAAGGCCGTCTTGGAGGCGCTCTCCGACTCCGTAGACCTGGGCAAGACTCACCTCGAAGACACCTCGGGCCTGTCCTATGACAACCAGATCAGCCCGCACGACCTGACGACCATTCTGCAGGCATCGGTCGTCGCTGACGACTCGCTCTCCAGCCTCATCAGCTACATGCCCGTGGGCGGACTCACCGGTACGCTCACGGACAGATTCACCAAAGATAAGAACGCAGCCGGCACGGTGCACGCGAAGACGGGGACGCTGTCGACTGTGACCTCACTGGCCGGCGGGGTGCTCGACGCCGATGGACGCTATCTCGTCTTCACCCTGCAGATCGACGACGTGGACAAGGACAAGATATTGGAAGCCAGGAAGACCGTGGACGACATCGTGGGAGCACTGGCGAATTGCGGCTGCCTATGATCATCGATGAGAAATTCGCCGCCCGCACAGCCAGGGAACTCGTTCCCGCAGCGCGAGTACCCGACACCGATGAACTCGACGCCCTGGTCGCCGGGCTCAAGGACAATGCTCTGACGGCGCAGGAATTGGTCGTCGACTCGTTCCTCCTCGACCCGGCCCACGCCGACGATGTGCGCACCCGCCTGGGCGCCGGCTCCGTACTCGTGCTCGATCAGATCGGCTGGATCAAAGCCAACGCCCAATCACTCAACGGCATGGTCGACGTGGACTCCCTGCCCGCACCTGTCGGGCCGGGTGCGGCGAAGGCGGCCGCCGTGGAACTGGCAGGCGTGCTCTCGCTGCTGTCCACACGAGTCCTGGGCCAATTCGATCCCTTCGCCGTGGCCTCGGGGCGCCTGATGTTCGTCGCACCCGCCGTCCTGCTGGCCGAAGAAGCCATGAACGTGTCCCCGCGCGACTTCCGCATGTGGGTGGCCCTGCATGAGGCGACGCACCAGGTCCAGTTCGCCACCGCCCCCTGGATGCGCGAGCACATGCGCTCTCTCCTGTCCCAGGTCGTCGCGACCCCGCTCAAGGCGCCTGGCATCAGAGGCCTCGCCGACGCCTTCTCCACGGTGGGCCAGATTGTCAAGGGCGATGCGAGCATGGTCGACCTGATCAGGGACGAAGGTATGCGCAGCGCACTCGACGAGGCCACGGCCATCCTCAGCCTGCTCGAGGGCCACGCGGACGTGGTCATGGATGAAGTCGGCATCGAAGTCATCCCGAGCGTAAGGAAGCTGCGCCGCAAGTTCGAAGCCCGCCGGGACGCTGGCCAGGGCGGGTTCCTGTCGAACCTGCTGGGCATGAATCTCAAACTCGCCCAATACCGCGACGGCGCCGCATTCGTCCGCGCCATCCGCAAGGAAGTCGGCCAGACCGGTTTCTCCGCCATCTATGCCAGCTCGGAGAACCTGCCGAGGAGCCAGGAGATCCACACCCCGAGCCTGTGGCTGGACCGTGTCCACGGCTGAGGCGACCCCACCTCGGCGACCGAGCCTTGACCCGGCCAGCGGGACGATCCGCAACTGTGTTCGTGCGGCGTTGGCCCAGGTGGGGGAGCAGCAGCCGGACGTCATCGTCGCGGTCTCCGGGGGAGCGGACTCAATGGCGCTGCTGCACGCCTGCGCCTTCCTGCACCGACGAGGGGAGCTGGAAGCACGTGCCGTGACTGTTGATCACAGCTTGCAGTCCACTTCCGCCGAGGTGGCCCGCCGGGTCGTCTCCATCGCGGAATCCTGGGGTGTGCCCGCCGAAATCTCCACTGTCACCGTCAATGCTGGTGAGGAGGGACTTGAAGCCGCCGCCCGCGATGCCCGCTACGGCGCACTCGAAACCGCGAGAGTGGCTCACGGCGCAGATTGGGTGCTGACCGCCCACACCCGAAGCGACCAGGCGGAGACGGTGCTGCTGGGCCTGATGCGTGGTTCGGGCACGAGATCCCTGGCCGGAATGGCTCTGCAGACAGGGCAGGTGATCCGCCCCCTCCTCGACGTTGACCGGACCACGACCGTCGCCTCCTGTCGGGCTCAGGGCATCGAGGTCTGGAACGACCCGATGAACACCGACGACTCCTTCGCCAGGGTGCGAGCCCGCACCCTGCTGGCGACCTTGGAGACCGAACTGGGCCAACCCCTCACCGCGAACCTCTCACGCACCGCCGAATTGTGCCGTGCCGATGCCGACTGCCTCGATGATTGGGCTGAGACTCCCGTC
Source organism: Brevibacterium sp. FME17 (assembly GCF_014897515.1). Classification (NCBI taxonomy): domain Bacteria; kingdom Bacillati; phylum Actinomycetota; class Actinomycetes; order Micrococcales; family Brevibacteriaceae; genus Brevibacterium; species Brevibacterium sp. FME17. Next base: position 193,726 of record NZ_JABUYD010000004.1, on the reverse strand, counting down.
GCCACTGTGCGTGGACGCGCCGAGGTGCCGTTGACAGAACTGGCGGGACTGGAAGATGCGATCCTCTCCCGAGTCGTGCGCGAATGGTTGATCTCCCTGGATGTGCCGGCACAGAGTTTCGGGGCCGCCCGCGTCAGCGAACTGTGCGCCCTGATCCGCGAACCGGGGACTACGGGTCGCGCACACGCTCGTCTGTCACTGCCCGGCGACACCGAAGTCATCATCACTGCGCAGTCGCTGCGCTTCCGACGCGACGCAAAGACCAGCTGACTTCGGCACCCGGTCGGTCGATTCAGCGCCGGTCAGTGGGCTCAGCGTCCGCTGTCGACCAGGTGACCGGCGGAGGCCACGAGCTCTCCGTTCTTGAAGACATCACGATCGGCAGGACAGTCCATGATCGCCGAGGTGACCGTATCGGCGGCGAGCAACATGAAATCCGCCGGTGCACCGATGCCGAGACCGAAACGAGCATCATCGACCAGAGCGGTTGCGTCCGGTCGCGCGCCAGCCATCACCTGCGCCCCACCGCGGGAGGCGATGTCCAGGCAGGTCTCGATGTCCTCATCGCGGCGAAGCCCATTCGTGAACGCCAGCTGCCAGGTCCGGCGCAGCAGGTCACCGTCGCCGTAGGGACTCCAATAGTCGCGCTGACCGTCTTCGCCGAGGCCCAGCGCCACCCGATTCTCACGCAGGCCCCGCTGCGGCAGGACACCGTTCTGTGGTGCCACGGTCGTCAGTGAGATGCCCGCCTCGGCGAGGAGCTCGACGATCCGTTCGACCTCCGGCGTAGGATTCGAGCTCAGGGCGAAGGCATGGGAGATCGTCACCTGCCCCTGCAGGCCGAGAGCCTTCGTGCGGTGAGCGATCTCTTCGACCGTGAACACACCTGCACTTCCGCGCTCATGGAGATGGATGTCGATGCCCTTCCCGTGCTTCTCTGCAAGACCGAAGACGACATTGAGATGCGCGACCGGATCACGGTCGTATTGGAGCGGATCAAGTCCGCCGACCAAGTCAGCACCCTCGTTCAACGCCGCATCGAGCAGGTCTCGCACACCCTTTTCGTGCACGATGCCGGCTTGCGGGAAGGCCACGATCTGAGAGTCGAGGACCGTGGAACGATCGGCCAGAGCATCCCGGACGCCGAGGAAGCGCTCCAGGCCGCAGTCGGCGTCGATCTGGGTGTGCGAGCGGATGCGGGTGCCTCCCGAGGAGACGATCTTTGCGATCACGTAGTCCGCCTGGTCACGGACGCTGCGCTCGCCTGACCGCCAGTTCTCCCGATCGTTCATGATGAAGCCGTGCAGTGTTCCGTCTGCCGTGTGGGGACGGAATGTCTGGCCCATGCGATTCGAATCGAGGTGGGCATGAACGTCGCCGAGGCTGGGCAGCAGTGCTCGTCCTGCCCCCTCGATGACGTCGCCCTCAGCGTCGGTGCGGTTAATCGCCTCCGCCGATGCACTCGGCGTGAAGGAGACGAAGCGACCGTTCTCGATCTCGACATCAACCGCCCCCGCATCGGCGGTACGGGGAAAGAGGCGAACATTTCTCAGAGTGGTCATCATCATCCTTCATCGTCGACAGGGCGCCTGGACCTCAAATGGTATACCGTGATGCGGCTCGGAAAGGGGGGCCATGGTCCGAGCCTGTACATCGTCTGAAAGGATGACCCAATGACCCCTCAGCCTGAACACGGCCATCGTACTGGTCGAGGACTCGATGTGCTGGCGCTTGCGTGCCTCATCCTCATCGCCTGCTCGCTGCGACCGGCCGCATCGTCGCTGGGCCCCGTCCTCTCCGAAGTCCAGGGTGCATTCACCTTGGTCGAATGGCAGACGGGCCTGCTCACAGCACTTCCCGGACTGATCTTCGCGATCTGCGGGTTCATCGCCGTCCCCGTGCTCAAGAAGATCGGGCTCTTCAACTCACTGCTGATGACCTGCGTGCTGATCACCGCGGGTGTCGGTGCCCGGGTGCTCGTCGACGGCTGGGTCGCCTTCGCCGGACTGACCGTCGTGGCCCTGGCCGGAATGTCGATCGGAAACGTCATTCTGCCGGTCTACGTCAAGGCACGCTTCCCGTATCGAGCCAACCTCGGCGCTACGGCCTTCACAGTGTCCCTGGGGATGGGCTCGATGTTCCCCGCGTTCCTCACCGCACCCGTCGCCAGTCACTTCGACAACTGGCGCGTGGGACTGGGCATGTGGGCGCTCGTGCCGGCATGTGCACTGGTCACCTGGATCATCCTCAAGCTCGCCCGATCCGTACCCAACTTGGATCAGTCCGAGCAGGACACGCACGAGGTGGCCCCACCTCGGCGACACATCTTCACCTCGGCCAAGGCCAGGTACATGGCGATGTTCTTCGGTCTGCAGTCGGTCAACGCCTACGTCCAGTTCGGGTGGCTGCCGCAGATCTACCGTGATGCGGGACTCGACCCGGTTCTCGCCGGAATCATGCTCACGGTCGTCACCTTCGGCGGAATCCCCGGCGGCTTCCTCGCCCCGCAGATCATCATGCGCAACATCCTGCCGCGCTTCTTCCTCGTCAGCTTCTCCGTCAGTGCCGTGGGCGGCTACCTCGGGCTGCTCCTCATGCCCACAACTGTGCCGGTGCTGTGGGCCATCCTCCTGGGCTACGGTGGTTTCGCCTTCCCGGCTGCGCTCGCCCTCATCACGGGCCGCACGCACGCCGTGTCGATCACCGCCCGAACCTCCGCATTCGTGCAGTCCAGCGGCTATGTGCTGGCCGCGATCGGACCCTTGGCAGTCGGGGGACTCCTCGGACTCAGCGGCGGCTGGTCGGTTCCGTTGTGGTTCATGATCGGTGTGGCAGTGCTCATGGGCGTGACCGGATACCTGGCCGCAGCCCCGGGCACGGTCGACGATGATCTGGCCACATCGGACCGCCATGGTGGCAACACAGATCTCCACAGCGGCACGACAGACCTCCGTGGTGGCACGCCAGGGCAGAAGTGAATCATAATGGAGACACACCCCACCCCAAGCGAGGAGAAACGACTTCAGTGGACATCAACGATCTCGGCAATGACATCGAAAAGGTACTCGTCTCGGAAGAACAGATAGCCGCACGACTCGTTGAACTGGCGACCGCCATCGATGAAGACTACAAGGGCAAGGATATTCTGCTCGTCGGTGTCCTCAAGGGCGCTGTCATGGTCATGGCAGATCTGGCTCGCGCGCTCCATTCGCCGGTCACCATGGACTGGATGGCCGTCTCCTCCTACGGTTCGGGCACCAAATCCTCCGGTGTCGTGCGCATCCTCAAAGACCTCGACACGGACCTCTCTGATCGTCACGTGCTCATCGTCGAGGACATCATCGACTCCGGTCTGACCCTGTCCTGGCTGGTCCAGAACCTGCGTTCGCGTGGAGCGGCGACCGTTGAGATCTGCACGATGCTGCGCAAGCCCGAGGCGGTCAAGGTCGACATCGACGTCAAGTACATCGGCTTCGACGTTCCCAACGAATTCGTCATCGGCTACGGACTGGACTACGCGGAGAAATACCGCAACGTTCCGTTCGTCGCCACCCTGGCTCAGCACGTCTACAGCTGAGCATTGCGCATGAGCGTTCCGCGCATTGACTGAGTGCTTGTGGCACCGGGGAACAAAACCGGGTGCATTCGAGCTATGTCACTGCGAGGTATTAGGCTGTGGGGGATGTTCCCAGGCAGCCTCGGTAGCCTGAACAGGTTGCCCACATCTTTTTCCTGAGAGGACTTATGGCCGAGTCGAATAAGCGTCGCCCACTGCTCAATAAGGCGACGAAAGGCCCTTTGGTCTGGATCGTGTTGGCACTCCTCGTAGTGTCCATCGGAGCTCTGCTCTTCAGTCGAGTCGGATTCAGCCAGATTGACACCGAGCAAGGTCTCAAACTGCTCCAAGACGACAAGGTCGAACAGGCTAAGATCGTCGACAAGGACCAGCGCGTCGATCTGACCTTGAAAGACGACCTCAAGATCGAGGACAAGGACTTCGGCAAGAAGGTTCAGTTCTTCTACGTGGAGCAGCGTGGAGAACAGATCGTCAAGGCCGTGGATTCGGCCGAGCCCAGCAAGGGATACACCGACGAGGTGCCCAAGCAGAGCTGGCTGATGTCCCTGCTGGGGACCCTCATCCCATTCGTGATCATCTTCGTCGTCTTCTGGTTCCTCATCTCGCAGATGTCGGGCGGGAAGATGATGAACTTCGGCAAATCGAAGGCGAAGCTGGTCAACAAGGAAAATCCTGACATCACGTTCAAGGACGTCGCCGGAGTCGATGAGGCTCTCGAGGAACTCGAAGAGATCAAGGAGTTCCTGGCCGAACCCGAGAAGTTCAAGGCCGTGGGAGCCAAGATCCCCAAGGGCGTCCTCCTCTACGGTCAGCCCGGTACCGGCAAGACCCTGCTGGCGAAGGCCGTAGCCGGTGAGGCTGGCGTTCCCTTCTACTCGATCTCCGGCTCGGACTTCGTTGAGATGTACGTCGGTGTCGGCGCCTCCCGTGTGCGTGACCTGTTCGAACAGGCCAAAACGAACGCACCCTGCATCATCTTCATCGATGAGATCGACGCCGTCGGACGCCAGCGCGGAGCAGGCATGGGCGGTGGCCATGATGAGCGCGAACAGACGCTCAACCAGCTGCTCGTCGAAATGGATGGCTTCGATGTGAAGACCAACGTCATCCTGATCGCCGCTACGAACCGTCCCGACGTGCTCGACCCGGCACTGCTGCGCCCCGGTCGCTTCGACCGTCAGATCCCCGTCGAGGCCCCAGACATGAAGGGCCGTCAGCACATCCTCGAAGTCCACTCCGAAGGCAAGCCCCTGGCCGAGGACGTCGATCTGGCGCAGATCGCGAAACGCACCCCGGGATTCTCGGGTGCCGACCTGGCCAACGTCCTCAACGAGGCAGCACTGCTGACCGCGCGTGAGAACTCGAAGGTCATCGACAACCACATCCTCGACGAGGCGATCGACCGAGTCATCGCCGGACCGCAGAAGCGGACCCGCCTGATGAACGACAAGGAACGCCTCATCACCGCCTACCACGAGGGCGGACACGCGCTTGTTGCCGCAGCGATGAACCAGACCGACCCGGTCACCAAGGTCACCATCCTGCCCCGCGGCCGAGCCCTGGGCTACACCATGGTCCTACCGAGTGAGGACAAATACTCCACCACACGCAACGAACTGCTCGACCAGCTCGCCTACGCCATGGGCGGTCGTGTGGCCGAGGAAGTCGTCTTCCACGACCCCACGACGGGTGCCAGCAACGACATCGAAAAGGCGACGAACATCGCCCGGAAGATGGTCACCCAGTACGGCATGAGCGACAAACTGGGCATGGTCAAGATCGGCGACGATCAGGGCGAGCCATTCGCCGGGCGCGGCTACGGCGGCGGAGACGAGTACGGCGATGCGACGCTGTCCTCGATCGACCGTGAGGTCCGAGAGATCATCGACGCCGCCCATGCAGACGCCTACTGGGCGCTCACGCACAACCGCGACGTCCTCGACGACCTCGCCTACCAGCTGCTTGAGCGGGAGACTCTCGATCAGGCGGCACTGGCAGAGATCTTCATTCCCATCGTCAAGCGCCCCACCCGCGATGTGTGGCTGGCCAACGATGAACGTCCGGTTTCCGAACGTGGCCCGATCGTCCCGCCTGCTCCCTTGAGCGGGGATCGCAACGGTCAGGGCAACGGCAGCTCTGAGGCCGACACCACGGACGTCCCGGGCGCCGGACCCACGGGGGTGAACGGACCTCATGTTCCCCATAACCCAACGGGACCGATCAATCCCAATGATCCGACCGGCTCAACAGGACCAACCGGCCCGACCGGACCACACAATTCCGAAGGCAGCGGAGAGAACGGCTAGTGATGTCAGAGCTCGAAGAGGTGACGGAGGTCCTCGGTGAGGCACCTGCCGGCACCGGCAACAAGGTCGATCAGCTTCGGATCGCCGCAGCTGTGCGTGAGATCCTCATCGCCGTCGGCGAGGACCCTGATCGCGAAGGGCTGCTGGAGACCCCGGCCAGGGTCGCCCGCGCCTACGAAGAGATCTTCGCCGGACTCCACCGTGATCCGGCCGACGTCCTCGGCGTGACCTTCGACATCAGCCACGAGGAAATGGTCCTCGTTCGCGACATCGACCTGTATTCGACGTGCGAACACCACCTGGTGCCGTTCCACGGAGTAGCACACATCGGCTACATCCCCAGCAAGAACGGCAAGGTCACAGGGCTGTCCAAACTGGCACGGCTCGTCGAGATATATGCTCGTCGCCCTCAGGTCCAGGAACGACTGACGACTCAGATTGCCGATGCCATCGTCGAGCATCTCGAACCTCAGGGCGCGATCGTCGTCGTTGAGGCCGAACATCTGTGCATGACCATGCGGGGAGTCCGGAAACCCGGTGCCTCCACCGTCACCTCGGCGGTGCGCGGGCAGCTGCGCGAAACAGCATCCCGGGCAGAAGCCATGAGTCTGATCCTCCGGAGATAGAGGTCTCACATGCCCACACCGGAACGCACGAAGATCATGGGCGTACTCAACGTCACGCCCGACTCCTTCTCCGACGGCGGTCGCTACTTCGACCACGACGCCGCCATCGCCCACGGTTTCGAACTGCTGGACTCCGGCACCGACATCATCGATGTCGGTGGGGAGTCCACACGGCCCGGATCGGTCCGCGTCGATGAGGCAGAGGAACTGCGCCGCGTCGTCCCGGTGATCCGTGAACTGGCCGCTGCGGGAGCTGTGATCAGCGTCGACACCATGCGAGCCAAGGTCGCCGAGGCGTCACTGAACGTCGGTGCCCACATCATCAACGACGTCTCTGCCGGACTCTCGGACCCCACGATGCTGGCCGTCGCCGCCGAGACCGGAGCCCCGGTCGTGCTCATGCACTGGCGAGGTTACCTCGACCGTGCTTCGGCATCCTTCCACTACGACGATGTCGTGACCGAGGTGATCACCGAGCTGAAGACGAGAATCGACGAGGCGATCACCGTCGGTGTGAAGACTGACAACATCATCCTCGACCCGGGCCTGGGTTTCTCGAAGAACGCCGAACACAACTGGCAGATCCTCGGCGCCCTCGACGAATTCGCGAATCTGAATCACCGGCTCCTGGTCGCTGCCAGCCGCAAGCGCTTCATCTCCACACTGCTCTCACCTGAAGACTCGAAGCTCGCCGAGGAGTCGGCGAAGGACCAGGCCACAGCCGCGATCTCTGCACTGTCGGCCAGAGCAGGAGCGTGGGCGGTGCGCGTCCACGAACCCACCACCTCGGCGATCGCGGTCAAGGTCATCGACGCCGTGAACTCACATGCCACGGCACCCGCACCGACTGCCTCCGTACCGAATTCCGCCGCCGGCGAGGACAAACTATGAGCGCCCACCCGGATCTGATCGAACTGCGCGGGTTGACTGTGCGCGGCAACCACGGGGTTTTTGACTTCGAGAAACGTGAGGGTCAAGACTTCGTCATCGACGTCATCCTGCGCACCTCCGTGTCTCGGGCCGCGGTCACGGACGATATCGCCGACACCGTCCACTACGGCGAACTCGCCGAGGACGTGGCACATATCGTCGAAGACAACACCTTCGACCTGATCGAGACCTTGGCTGCCCGGATCGCCGAGCACTGCCTGGATCTGGCTGAACACGTCGAGGTCGTCGTCCACAAACCCGGTGCCCCCATCGAACGGTCCTTCAATGACGTCAGCGTCACCGTCGTCCGCTCCCGCGAGGCTGCCGTCGATACCCAGCCGGCCGAGACCGAGGCGTACCTCAACCTCGGGGCCAACCTCGGTGAGGCGGCGGACACACTCGACCAGGCCGTTGACGCCCTCGACAGGCACCCCAGAATCACTGTGCGCAGACGATCATCGCTGTACCGCACCGCGCCCTGGGGCGGAGTCGAACAGAACGACTTCCTCAATCTGGGCCTCATCGTGACCACCAGCCTGCGCGCCCGCGAACTGCTGGCTGTGGCGCAGGGAATCGAAGTCGCCTGCGGACGGACCCGGGAACAGCGCTGGGGGCCACGCACCCTCGACATCGACCTGATCAGCTTCGGGACCAACGGTGAGGAACTCGTCCTCGACACGGAGACGCTGACCCTGCCCCATCCGCGTGCGCACGAACGCGCATTCGTCCTCGCACCCTGGGCCGAGCTTGCTGAAGATGCAACAATACTCACGCCCACCGGTCCACGGTCTATCACTACGGTCCTCAGCGAGCTGGACGACCAGGAAATCACGCGAGTCCCGGCCCCATAGGTGCCTGAGGTTTGAGAGACTTGGAGCTATGCAGCGAACATCATCGGGGACTCTCGTCATCTGGGCCGTCATCGGCGCCGTGCTGGCGCCCTTAGTCGATGTGCTGCTTGAAAGCCAGGGCTTCTCACTGCCGGGGCTGCCCTGGTTCGCGATCATCGGGATGCTCGTGCTCGCTGCGGTGCTGCTGGTCCTGGGTTGGCCCATCAAGAAGTGGAATGATGGCGACCGGACCAAGGAGATCGACCCTCTCCAAGCGGCACGTGTGGCCGTGATGGCCAAGGCCAGCGCTCTGACCGGAGCCGGGCTGGCCGGCTGGTATATGGGAAACGCGGCCTACTATTTCCTGTCCGCACCAGGCATCCGCAATGACTTGGCGGCAGGTATGCTTTTCGCTATGATCGCAGCCGCAGCGTTGATGATCGTCGGCCTGATCGTCGAAGGCTTCTGCACGCTGCCCCCTCAGGACCCACCAGGAGCCGAAGCAGCATGAGCCGAAACTTCAACTACCTGTCCGGAACCGACGCCGACTTCAACAGAGTCAGCCCCAAATACGGCCTCAAAGAGACAATCGCGACCCTGACGATCTTCGTCCCGATGATCATCGTGGCACTCGTCTTCGCCATCATCTTCACCTCCGAGGTCCCGTGGCTGCACGCGATCTGGGTCGGCCTGGTGGCGCTCACGATCTTCCTCGTCGTCATCATCATCCGTCAGGCCAAAGCCATCGGGTATGCCGAGAGGGCCGATGACCTGCTCATCCGGCGCGGAATCATGTTCCAGAAGGCCACGGTTGTCCCGTACGGACGTCTGCAGTTCGTCGACGTCGACGCAGGTCCCATCGATCGCATCTTCGGTCTTGCCACCGTGAAACTGCACACCGCCTCGGCAGCCACAGACGCCACCATCCCTGGCCTGCCCCGCGCCGAAGCTGACCGCCTGCGCGATAGCCTCGCAGGCCTGGGCCAGGCCAATTTGGCAGGACTGTGAGCATGGGGGAGGACGAAGCGAACGACCAACCTCGAATGCCCACCAGCGACCCAGCAGCCGACCACACAAACGATGATCTCGGGGCACCCGAAGTGTGGCACCGCGTACACCCGCTGACGCCGATCCTCGAGAGCCTCGGCGTGCTCGTGGGTATCTTCATCGCCGCTGCCTACGGGCTGCAGAACTTCGCGCAGACCGCTATCGAAGACCTGGCCAGGGGCGATGGCGTCGACCTGGGATTCGCCGGATGGCTGCGCACCCACCCCCTCATCATCTTCGGCGTCGTGGGAGGAATAGTCTTCATCCTCCTCATCACCGCTCTCTTCAGCTGGTTGGCGTGGAGAGTCATGGGGTATCGGATCGATTCCGAAGCCATCTACTATCGGCGTGGTCTGCTGTCGAAGAAGTTGCGCAAAGCCCGGCTGGACCGCGTGCAGTCCATCGACTTGCAGCAGAAGCTGCTGCCCCGCGTCCTGGGAATGGCAGAACTCGTCTTCGACGTCGCCGGCGGCACCGATTCCAACATCTCTTTGAAGTACCTGTCGAAGAAGCGTGCCGAGGGACTGCGCGACGAACTTCTCGCCGATGTCCGCGCGAAGAAGCAGGGTGAGCAGACCCCGACCGGGGCAGTCCCCGCCGAGACGGTCGCCGGTTCACCCGCCGACACCATCACCGACCCCGCCGAGGCTGTGCCAGGAGCTCCCAGTGAGTCCGAGGCAGCCATCGATCGCTCCGTACCCGAACGACGCGATGACAGCATCGGTGTGCGCCTGAGCAAACGCCTCGGCGCCCTCGCCGACGACGCCTCACACGAGGCCGAGTCGAGCATCAACGAACTCTTGGCTCCATACAACGTCTCCGCCGATGTCAGTGATGAAGGCGAGATCATCCGTGTGCCCGTGCACCGTGTCGTCGTCTCTTCACTGTTGAAATCCGAGACGATCATCTCGGTCTTGGTCGTCTTCTTCGTCATCGCCACAGCCATCGTGCTCCTCGCAATGGGGCTGACCGAGGCCTTCATCCCGATGCTCGTCGCCACCATCCCCGGCCTGGTCGGGGCCTTCTCCGCCTTCCGGAAGAACCTCGACAACGCGAACTTCGTGGTCAAACTCGGGGAGAGCGGACTGGCCGTCAACCACGGACTCGTCTCCACCTCCCGCAAGGTGATCCCGCTCGACCGGCTGCAGGCCGTCTGCCTTCATCAGCCGCTGCTGTGGCGGTGGGCCGGCTGGTGGAAGGTCGAATACAACATCGCCAGCGCCGGAGGCTCGGGCGAATCGAACGTCCTCCTTCCGGTCGGCGACATCGACCAGGCTCTGCTCATGGTCGGCCTCGCACTCCCAGATCCGCAGATGCCAGAAGACCTCAGCGCAGCAACCCTGGTGCGCTCGGCAATGTACGACCGCAAGTCCGAAGACCCGCGGGCCGGTGAGGCAGAAGGCCTCTTCCACGGCCAGCCCCGGTCTTCAAAGCTCATCGACCCAATGGTGTGGAAGCGGCGAGCCTACGCCGTGACCGGATCTCTGCTCGTGCTTCGGATGGGTGTCCTGGACCGTCGTGTCGACTTCGTACCCCATGTGCGAGTGCAGTCGATGAGTTATCACCAAGGTCCACTCATGCGTTCCCTTGGTCTGGGCACGGTCGCCGTGCACTCCACGGCCGGGCCCATCAACCCCCGGGTCACCCATCAGAGTGTCGACGATGCGAAGCTGTTCTTCAGCGAGCACTCCGAACGCACGCGGCTCGCGCGGCAGCACTACGACGAGGAAGCTCGCAGAGCCAAGGAAGGCAGGCCATGAGCCACCCAGGATTGAGCCAGGACGAGGCACCTCGCCTGGGTATCGGAATCATCGGTTGTGGAAAGGTCGGCGCGACCATCGGCGCAGCTTGGCGCGAAGCCGGTCACGCCATCATCGGTGTCAGCGCCACCTCGGCGCAGAGCCTGCAGCGGGCCGAGGAGATGCTGCCAGGAGTACCGGTGCTGGCCCCGGACGATGTCGCAGACCGTGCGGAGCTTCTGCTTCTGGCCGTCCCCGACGATGAGATCGAATCCTTCGTCAAAGGCTTGGCGAAGGTGTCACGAATCCATTCGGGCCAGATCCTCGTCCACTGCTCGGGCCGGTATGGAACAGATGTCCTCGAGGCCGGGATCAGCCTCGGCGCGCTGCCGATCGCCCTGCATCCATCACTGTCCTTCACCGGAACCTCAGTCGATCTGCCACGGCTGCGGCAGTCGACGGTCGCCGTCACCGCGCCGGCGCCGATACGTCCGGTGGGCCAGGCACTCGTCGTCGAGCTGGGTGCCGAACCGATCGACGTGGCCGAAGCGGACCGTCCCCTCTACCACGCGGCCATCACCCACGCCTCGAATCACTCGATCACGATCCTCAGCGAAGCCATGGAGATGCTCGCCGAGGCGGGTGTGAGTGAGCCTTCACGTGTACTCAGCGCCCTCGTCGACGCGAGCGTGACGAACACACTGCAGAACGGACCGAAGGCGCTGACCGGACCCATCAGCCGCGGAGATGTGGGCACGGTCTCCGCACATCTGGCTGCACTCAGTGAGTTCAGTCTCAACGTCTCCAGTCCCGCAGCACGCAACAGCTACATTGCCCTGGCCAGATCCACCACAGCTAAGGCTCTGAGCCTGGGACGGATCACGCAGTCGCAGGCACAGGAGATCTTGTCCCGTCTTGATTGACTACGGGTGTCATTGATCGCCGGTCCGAATTCCCCCTGGGGCCGCGCTCACGGTAGCCTGGAGGGTATGGCAGATACCGAGTCGAACACGCCCGAAAACGCAGACCTTTCACCCGAGCATCTTGATCCCGAACAGATCAGGATTCGAAAGGAAAAGCGCCAGCGGCTCTTGGACTCCGATACCGATGCCTATCCGGTCGGAGTCCCGCGCACGCACACCCTCGCAGAAGTTCATGCCGCGCATGACGGACTGGAGGCCGGTGACGAGACCGAGGACGTCGTCGGCGTCGTCGGTCGTGTCGTTTTCGTGCGCACCACCGGCAAGCTCTGCTTCGTGACCCTGCAGTCGGGAGACGGAACACGACTCCAGGGCATGCTGTCCCTGCGTGAAGTGGGGGAGGAGCGACTCGGTGAGTTCAAGACCGATGTCGATCTGGGAGACTTCCTGTTCGTCCACGGCAAGGTCATCAAATCCAAACGCGGAGAGCTCTCCGTGCTCGCCGATTCCTGGTCGATGGCCAGCAAGGCACTGCGCCCGCTGCCAGGCCTGCATACCGAGCTGGCCGAGGATACTCGGGTGCGCCAGCGCTATCTCGACCTGATCACCCGCGAAGAAGCGCGGAAGACCATGCTGACTCGAGCAGAGGTCATGTCGTCCCTGCGACGCACGTTCGCAGGGCAGGAGTTCGTCGAGATCGAGACTCCGATGCTCCAGTTCATGCACGGTGGTGCCTCGGCCCGTCCGTTCAAAACACATATGAACGCCTACGACATCGACATGTTCCTGCGCATCGCGCCAGAGCTCTTCCTCAAGCGGGCGATCGTCGGCGGTATCGAGAATGTCTTCGAGATCAACCGCAACTTCCGCAATGAGGGTGCCGACTCCACCCACTCGCCGGAGTTCGCGATGCTTGAGGCCTACCAGTCCTACGGCGACTATCACTCAATTGCTGACCTGACGAAGACGCTGGTCCAGAATGCGGCCCAGGAGGCCACCGGATCTCTCGTTGTCACACTCGAAGACGGCGAGGACTACGACTTCGGCGTCGACTGGCCCGTCGTCAGCATGTATGAGACCTTGACCGAGGAATCCGGAGTCGAAGTAACCCCGGAGACCGGGCTCGATGTTCTCGACAAGATCGCTGCAGACAACGACGTCGACCTGGGTGGAGTATTCCGCTCGCACGGCAAATACGTCGAGGAGCTGTGGGAGCACTTCTACCAAGACAAGCTGTGGGTTCCGACCTTCGTCACCGATTTCCCCGTCGACACTTCACCCTTGGTCCGTGAACACCGCACCAAGAAGGGTGTTGTAGAGAAGTGGGACCTCTATGTTCGCGGTTTCGAATTGGCCACTGGCTATTCCGAGCTCGTTGATCCAGTTGTCCAGCGTGAACGCTTCGAGTCGCAGGCAGCTGACGCGGCCAAGGGCGATGATGAAGCGATGGGGCTTGACGAAGAATTCCTAACCGCGATGGAACACGGAATGCCGCCGACGGGCGGCATGGGAATGGGGCTTGATCGCCTGCTCATGGCTTTGACCGGCCTAGGAATTCGAGAAACGATTCTCTTCCCATTCACGAAGCCAATTGCCACTGGCAATTCGGAAATGCCTGAGGAAGGTTGAGCACATGATGGATCTGATGAAGGCTCTATTGCCGTCGATCTGCGTCGCTTTGCTGTTCTGGTACGTGATGAGGAATATCTTGCGAGCAGATCGGACTGAACGTGAACAGATCGATAAATTCTATGCAGAGCAAGAGATTAGCGAATTAGGCGATAATCATGAATCAGATGTTAAGATGACTGCGGCAAATACTTCTGATTATGAAAAGAGTGAACATGGCAAGGGAGATGCGACTCGTTCTCACGGATGATTTCGATGGCTCGGAGGCGTCAGAGACTGTTCGCTTCAGCCTCGACCAAGGTACCTACGAACTTGAACTGTCGACAGAGAATGCCGAAAAGCTCCGTGAAACATTCGCCCCGTTCATCGCCAAGGCTCGTCGGGTAGCCAATCCGGGTGGCCGTGGACGTCGTGCAGGATCAGGTTCGACTGCCGGTCCGAAGCGCGACACAGCCAAGATCCGCGAATGGGCACAGGCAAACGGCTACCAGCTGGGCGATCGCGGGCGGATCCCGCTTGAGATCGTTCAGGCATACGAAGCCGCAGACAGCTGATTTCACTGGAATCAACCACAGTCGATAACTGAAGCGGTATAGGGAATCGGTTGATTGCAGTCGATTCCATAATTGTTTCCTGAAGGGCCAACGGTTCAACCGTTGGCCCTTCAGTGTTCCCGGTAAAGAGTTTCGCCAGGAAGAGATCCGGAACCTGTGCTGGAATAAGCTCCCTGCGAAAGACGTTCTACTCACCGAATTCCGAGCGGCGATGTCGAATACGAAGTGTGACATCAGCCCAATTCTCACCTGATCGCAGACAGCGGGATATGACCGTTTACTCAATTCCAGTTGACGGTGATCCAGGGGATATCTCGACATCCCGGTGAACGCCCAGCCGAGCAGTGTCGAACCGATTCATCTCAGCGACGCGGCATTACCAGATCGACGTGGCATTAGCGCAATGAGCGCGGAGACCATGATGGTGTCTTTCGTAAGGGAACTGACGCTCGTCTGAGGGTGGGCGGCGCAGGTAACGGACTGCGGTGTTCGCTGCGGGAGGATGCAGAAAGGGCGAACACCGAATTTCGCCCACAGCCAAACGGGTTCGGCTGATGGCGAAACGTGCAATAGATCGTGGCCAATGGTCGTTAGGCTCTAAAGAATAACAAGACCGAGGAGGGTGAATATGTTCGAGCGGTTCACTGACCGAGCACGCCGAGTGGTAGTGCTTGCCCAGGAAGAAGCAAAACTACTCAAACATAACTACATCGGAACCGAGCACATCCTGCTTGGCCTGATCCACGAGGGTGAAGGCCTGGCAGCCAAGGCACTCGAGGGAATGGATATCTCCCTCGAGCAGGTGCGCGACCAAGTCCAAGAGATCATCGGACAGGGACAGCAGGCCCCGAGCGGGCACATCCCGTTCACTCCGCGGGCGAAGAAGGTCCTTGAGCTCAGCCTCCGTGAGGCTCTGCAGCTGGGACACAGCTACATCGGAACCGAGCACATCCTGCTCGGTCTGATCCGTGAGGGTGAGGGCGTCGCCGCACAGGTGCTCGTCAAACTGGGCGCCGACCTGGGACGCGTCCGTCAGGAAGTCATCAAGCTTCTGTCGGGCTACCAGGGCAAGGATCCAGTCTCCGCAGGCGGACGCGAAGAGGGCACCCCCTCCGGTTCGCTGGTCCTCGACCAGTTCGGAACGAACCTGACGGCAGCTGCACGCGAAGGCAATCTCGATCCGGTCATCGGCCGGCACGAGCAGATGCAGCGCGTGATGCAGATCCTGTCTCGCCGAACCAAGAACAACCCTGTCCTCATCGGTGAACCCGGTGTCGGCAAGACCGCAGTGGTCGAAGGACTTGCGTTGGCCATCGTCAACGGAGAGGTCCCGGAGATCCTCGAAGGCAAGCAGCTCTACACCTTGGACCTCGGTTCACTGGTGGCCGGCTCTCGCTACCGCGGTGACTTTGAGGAACGCCTGAAGAAGGTCCTCAAGGAGATCCGCACACGCGGGGACATCATCCTCTTCATCGATGAGATCCACACCCTGGTGGGTGCGGGTGCCGCCGAAGGCGCCATCGATGCGGCTTCGATCCTCAAGCCCATGCTGGCCCGAGGCGAACTGCAGACGATCGGTGCGACGACTCTTGATGAGTACCGCAAGCACATCGAGAAGGATGCTGCCCTCGAACGTCGGTTCCAGCCGATTCAGGTTCCCGAACCGTCGCTGGCCCATTCGATCGAGATCCTCAAGGGGCTGCGCGATAAGTACGAAGCGCACCACAAGGTCACGATCACGGAAGGCGCACTCTCCGCCGCCGTGAACATGTCCGACCGCTATGTCAACGACAGGTACCTGCCGGACAAGGCGATCGACCTCATCGACGAAGCAGGTGCCAAGCTGCGCATCTCGCGTCTGTCGGTGCCGCAGGAGATCCGCGACCTGGAGGAGAAGATCCTCGAGGCTCGTCATCGCAAGGAAGCCGCCATCGACGCTCAAGACTTTGAGCTGGCAGCATCTGAGCGTGACTCCGAGATGAAACTGCAGCAGGACAAGGACGAGCAGACCGAAGCCTGGCGCAAGAGCGGCAAGGACACTTCTGCCGTCGTAGACGCTGATCTGATCGCCGAGGTTCTGGCAGCAGCGACCGGTATTCCTATCTTCAAGCTCACCGAGGAAGAATCCTCGCGTCTGCTGCGGATGGAAGACGAACTGCACAAGCGGATCATCGGGCAGGACGACGCAGTCAAGTCGATCTCCCGTGCCATCCGCCGCACACGTGCAGGTCTGAAGGACCCGAAGCGTCCGTCCGGTTCGTTCATCTTCGCTGGCCCCACGGGCGTCGGCAAGACCGAGTTGGCGAAGGCTCTCTCGGAGTTCCTGTTCGGTGATGAGGATTCCCTCATCAGCCTGGACATGTCGGAGTACTCGGAGAAGCACACTGTGTCCCGACTCTTCGGTTCGCCTCCAGGCTATGTGGGCTACGAAGAGGGCGGTCAGCTGACGGAGAAGGTCCGTCGCAAACCGTTCTCGGTGGTCCTCTTCGACGAGGTCGAGAAGGCTCACTCGGATATCTTCAACTCGCTGTTGCAGATTCTCGAGGACGGCCGTCTGACCGATTCGCAAGGTCGTGAGGTGGACTTCAAGAACACCATCATCATCATGACCACCAACCTGGGTACGCGAGACATCTCGAGTGGTCTGCAGCTGGGCTTCCAGGTTGAGGGCAGTACGAACAACAACTACGAGCGCATGAAGCAGAAGGTCAACGAAGAGCTCAAGCAGCACTTCCGGCCTGAGTTCCTCAACCGCGTCGATGACACGATCGTCTTCCCGCAGCTGAACAAGGAAGAGATTCTGCAGATCGTCGATCAGTTCCTGGCTCGTCTGGACGCCCGTCTGGCCGATCAGGGAATGAAGGTCGAGGTCAGCGAAGCGGCCAAGAGCCTGCTGGCCGACCGTGGCTACGATCCGGTCTTGGGTGCTCGTCCGCTGCGTCGGACGATCCAGCTCGAGATCGAAGACCACCTGTCCGAGAAGATCCTGTTCAAGGAGATCGGCAGCGGTCAGACCATCAAGGTCGACGTCAAGGGAGAAGGCAAGGAAGCGGAATTCACGTTTGAAGGCGTGGAGACTGAGAGCATTGCTGTCAGCGGTCCGGATGATTCCGGTTCCGGTGGAGAGCTCGCCGGCGCCGGTTCGTCCGGTGGCAGCGGATCGGGAAGTTCCACTTCCTGATCTCCTCCTAGTGCGCTGAAATGGCCCGGGGACACAGCACAGGCTGCGTCCCCGGGCTTTTTCATGCCCGGCGCCGATGGTGTTGAATGAAGGTATGAGCTCAGCGCCAGTCGACTTCGACCATCAGCAGGTCTCCTCAGACCACCATTTCAACCATTCCCTGCCCGGCGGTCTCTATCTGCGCCGGGCGCGGACGAGCGACGTCAAGGGGATTGAGGCGCTGGTCGCGCCGCTGGCAGAACAGCGCATTCTGCTGGCCAAGGACACCGTCACCTATTTCGAGACCCTGCAGGAATTCTGGCTGGTGGTGGACCCTCAGCCAGACGGGACTGAAATTCTGGCTGGTTGCGCGGCATTGCACATCATCTGGACTGACCTGGCCGAGGCACGCACGGTGGCCACCTCACCAGACTATCGGGGGCGTGGGGTGGGCAAGGCCCTCATCCGACAGCTCCTGGCAGATGCAGTGGCAATCGGCGTCGACCGCGTCTTCTGCCTGACCTTCGAAACCGGATTCTTCGGTTCGCTCGGATTCGAACCGATCAAGGGCATTCCCGTCTCGCCAGAGGTCTACATCGAGCTTCTGCACTCCGCCGACGAAGGCGTTGCCGAGTTTCTGGACCTGGCCCGCGTCAAACCCAATACGCTGGGCAACGCCCGCCTGATCAAATTCCTCTGAGGTCCCCTATGGGCAGCGACATCACTGGGGGAGGCTGAGGCGCTCCTGGTGCTGGGCAGCGAGTCCATCGACGACGAGCGCGTTGATGATGCGTTTGATCCGCTCTGAATCAGCAGTGAGGTCGCGCATCGTCTGCAGAGATGCTGATGTCTTGAGCCCGATCGTGTCGAACAGATCCGGATCGATGGTAGTCGTTGGCGCCGTGAAAAGGTCGATGGCCACAGAATCGTTGAAGTCGGCGCCGGCCTCGGTGTGCGCGGACTTGAGGACGTCCATGACGGCGCCGCGCAACTGACGGTCCGTGCCCGCCCACTTCTGCGTCTTCGGTTTATTCGCCGAGGCGGGTCTTCCCGCCTTCAGCCAGGCACAGATGTCATTGAGCGGGCAGGCCTGGCATTGGGGATTTTTGGCAGTGCACACCAGCGCCCCGAATTCCATGACCCCCGCGTTCCACTTCACGTGGACCGTTTCGGGCACGAATCGGCTGGCCCACTGCGTCTCTGCACGGCCCGGTGAAGCTGAGGGCCGATCTCGGCCTGCGAAGAGGCGAATGAGAACACGACGCACATTGGTGTCGAGCACGGTGGTGCGCTCACCGTGGGCGAAGGAGGCCACCGCTGCTGCAGTATACGAACCGATGCCAGGGAGTCGTTCGAGCTCCTCGGCGGTCTGTGGCACCTGCCCATCGAGCTCCTCGGCGATCACCCGCGCGGCCTCCTGCAGACGCAGGGCTCTGCGCGGGTAGCCGAGTCGGTCCCAACGCTGAAGCACCTCCGCGGTGGGGGCCTGCGCCAGGTCGGTGGGGGTGGGCCACTTCTGCATCCATTCTCGCCAGCGGGGCTCAACTCGGGCGACGGGAGTCTGCTGGGACATGATCTCGCTGACGAGGATGGCCCACGCACTGGTGTCTGCGTCTCGCCAAGGAAGGGGCCGAGCGGCAGACTCGAACCACGTGATAATCGTCTCGCGAACACGGGCGATGTCCGTGTCTGCAACCGTGGGGAATGGAGAATCAGGAGGCGAAGATCTCGATTCGGCAGAGGCTCGGTGTGTCATTTGGATGCTCATACGCTTCGGCCTAGGCTCAAAGCGATGACTCCTTCCAATCGTGGTTCGCAGCCGAAGAACGGTGCCAGGCAGCCCCGCCAGTCTAACGGGAAGCTGCCAGCACACGTGTACCGTCGGCGACGCTACATGCTGTTGTTGGCCAGTCTCGTGGTGATCGCTCTGCTGGTGCTCGGAGTCGTCGGAATCGTCAAAGGACTGGGCGGAGGCGGCAACGAGAAGCCTGCAGTCGAGGACACTCCGTCGGCAAGCCCGACCTCGGCAGCTCCGGTCCCGGATAAGAAGGCCGCGAGCGGGAAATGTCCAGTGGACAAGGTCGGGCTCAAAGCCAAGGTCGACAAGAAGAGCTTCAAAGAAGAGGCCAAGCCGAAATTCAAGATGGTGATCGAGAACAAACACACCGCTACCTGCCTCATCGATGTCGGCACGAAGGAACAGGAGTTCCTGGTCAAGAAGAACGGCGATGTGGTGTGGTCCTCGAAGTTCTGTGCTGCCGATAAGGACGAGAACGCTGAGGTTTCGACCGAGTTCGCGCCCGAGTCGGAGAAGTCTGCCCAGTTCGAATGGAACCGCGTCCAGGTCGACAAGAACTGCAACCGGACGAACAAAGAATTCGGTGCGGGAGACTACGAGCTCGTGGTCAAACTCGGCGATGAGAAGAGCAAACCGGCGAAGTTCGAACTGGAGAAGGACGCGGCCACCAAGGCCAAAGAGAAGAAAGAAGCCGAGGACAAGAAGGCAAAGGATGAGAAGTCCGATGCGCCTACCGAGAAGTCCGAGGCCCCTGCCGAGAAGGCAGCTGACGGCTGAAGGCCAGCGGACGGCTGAGGATCAGGCTCCGCGGTAGGACCCCACGCCCCAGGAGTTGCCGTCATGGTCGCGGAAGTCGAATTCCCGACCGCCATGAGGCTGCGTGGCCACCGGGCGGACAATCGCGTGTCCCAAGTCGATGATCTCCTCGTAGAGGCGGT
The DNA here is from genome assembly GCF_014897515.1 of Brevibacterium sp. FME17. Lineage (NCBI taxonomy): Bacteria > Bacillati > Actinomycetota > Actinomycetes > Micrococcales > Brevibacteriaceae > Brevibacterium > Brevibacterium sp. FME17. Next base: position 173,672 of record NZ_JABUYD010000004.1, on the reverse strand, counting down.
CGACTTCTCGTTCGGTGTCGACGACGACGTAGATGGAACTGCCTCCGACGCTGTCCAGGGCCGATCCGTCATTGCGGACTGAGCCGAACATGATTCCGCCCGTCTCGCCCAACGCGTACTCGGCATGGACGATGATCTCGGGATCAGCCTCGTCCCTGACGGTGAGCCGCTCCGTGAACCCGAGCGCGACCAGCAGAGCGGTCGTGGCGGCCGCATCTGTGGTCCTCATTGCGGGAAAAACTGTCGTGGTCATGCTTCCAGGATGCGCCATTTTCGTGCAGAAGTCCCGAAAATGTCACCGATTGCTTCCCAGAAGGATTTCGACAGCCTCCGAAACGTGCTCACATTCTTTGACTCGCATCCCCTGCGGAGTGGCGACGTTGCGCAATGCGCCGTGAGCAACGATCGCATGGGTGATGCCCAGACGCGAGGCCTCGTTGAGCCTCTGGCCGAGATTGGGGACATTGCGTATCTCTCCCGAGAGGCTGATCTCACCGATCGCAACGAATTTTGCGGCCAGCGGCTTACCGATCGCGGCCGAAGCCAGTGACAGGCAGATCGCCAGATCGCTGGCAGGTTCTGCCAACTTCGCACCACCGACAGTGGCGGTGAAGACATCAGACTTGGCCAGACTGATGGGCCCGATCTTCTGACTGAGCACGGCAAGCATCATGGCCACCCGGGAGGAGTCAACCCCGGAGACGGACCTGCGGGACTGCCCGCCGGCGGATTCGGTGATAAGGGACTGAACTTCGACGAGGAGAGGACGTTTGCCCTCCTGCGTCACCGTCAGACAGGTCCCTGGAGGATTGCTGCCGCTGCGGGAGAGGAAGAGACCAGAAGGATCTTCGAGGCTCTTGATGCCGTTCTCCTCCATGTCGAAACAGCCGACATCGTCGGTGGGGCCGAAACGGTTCTTCACAGCTCGCAGCAAGCGCAGGCGGGAATGCCGTTCTCCTTCGAAGTTGCACACTACGTCGACGAGGTGTTCGAGGAGCCGGGGGCCGGCGATTGTGCCGTCCTTCGTGATGTGGCCGACGAGCACGGTCGGCAGCGACCGGGCCTTCGCTTCGCGAATGAGAGCTGCCGCGACTTCTCTGACCTGAGTGACGCCACCGGGCACACCGTCGATCTCGGAGGATGCAAGAGTCTGGATGGAGTCGACGACGAGCATGTCGGGCGACTCTGCCTCGATCATTCCCAGGACCGCGCCCAAGTCTGTCTCCGCGGCCAGCAGCAGGGTGTCTTCGAGTGCGTTGATGCGTTCGGCACGCAGACGCACCTGACCAGCTGATTCTTCGCCCGTGACATAGAGGACCTTGGACCCGAATTTGGCGACGCGTGCCGCCACATCAAGCAGAAGCGTCGATTTGCCGACGCCTGGCTCACCGGAGAGGAGGACGACGGCGCCGGGGACGATGCCACCGCCGAGGACACGGTCGAATTCGCTGACGTAGGTGGTTTTGGCCTGAGCCAGAGTGGAGTCGATCTGGTTGATCGACTTTGCCCCACTGGACTTCTTGACCTTCGTCTTAACCGAGGTCTTCCCAGCACCCTTCTCCTCGAGCGTTCCCCAGGCTTGGCATTCCGGGCAGCGCCCCAGCCATTTGACGGTCGAATAGCCGCATTCCGTGCAGGTGAAAGACATAGGACAATTCTGACACGGTGCACTGACACGGCCGATGCACAGGCACCGAGGTGATCCCACCACACGTGAGGACGAGCCAGCTGTTCAGCGTGCTCACTAGGAATTCTCGGCAGATTCGCATGGTTATGCCTGGTGACAAACGAATAGTGACGAGCGAGGCCAGAGTGCCTCAAGAAGGAGGCCCCATGGGTTCGGCTTTGACCGGCGAACAGTCGCCGGGAATGATCGACTGGGCAGCGATGCCCACCTACAACACCATCATGTCCGTAGCGGTCGGCGCAGGGTTGCTGGCAGTCGTGCTGCTTTTCGTGGACCTGCGGAAGGCAAGCGGAGGCGACGAGACATCCGAACGACGGAGGTCGCTGAGCACCGACGGCTGGGCCATCATATTCGGTGTCCTAGGAGTGTTGCTGACTGCGACCGGACTGCACATGACATTGTCCTGGCCTCTGGCAGCGGGCGGTTTCGCCTTCGACAACATCATCTTCGGCGAGACGAGCCTGGCCTTCGGCGTCATAATGCTCGGTGCCGCCATCTATCTTTGGAAGCGCGGGGCAGAACTCAAAGCAGATCCCGCGCCACTGAGGCTGGCAGCGCGCACGGCCCGTCCGCTGTCCATCTTCATTGCTGCATTGGGACTGGCATTGTTTGCCATCGCGATCGCCGGAGTCACCTACCAGTTGTTCGCCGCCCCACCACAGGAGCCGATCTCGGGTGCCTTCGCTGACTACCCGATGATCGAGGCGACCTTCATGTCGCTGCTCTTCGCACTTGTCGGTGTCGGAGCAGTCGTGTTCCCGTTCGCCGTGAACACTGTTCTGCGGGCTCCCGCTGGCGCCAAATCCGGGTGCGCAGTCAAGACCGTCGGAATCATGTTCACGATCACCGGCGTCTTCTTCGTGCTCTTCGGTGCCATGAACTACTTCACCCACATCGGACTCGTCGTCAACACGATGTGACCGAGGCGAAGACCGTAGAACCGGTCATGCAATAGAAATCGGGCTCCCAACGAACGCTGTCGTGGGGAGCCCGACTTGTGCCCAGGTCGATATCAGTCGAGGGCGGTGAGGATCCTGGGTCCGTCCTCGGTGATGGCGATCGTGTTCTCTGAATGCGCGCCGTTCGAGCCGTCGGCCAAACGCAGCGTCCAACCGTCCTTGTCGACGGAGAGCTGCTTCGAGGTGAATGACCACCAGGGTTCGATCGCGAGTGTCAGACCAGGCTTGAGTACCAGCCCGCGACCGCCCTTGCCTCGGTTGGCCACGTGCGGATCTTCGTGCATCGTGTGTCCCAGGCCGTGTCCGCCGAAGTCGAGGTTGACGGGAATGCGCTGTTCATCGGCGATATCGCCGATGGTCTTCGAAATGTCGCCGAGGCGGTTGCCCGGCTGCGCGGCCGAAATGCCGGCTTCCAGCCCGGCCCAGGTGGAGTCGATGAGGCGCTGATCCTCGTCGCTGCCGTTGCCGACGACGACGGAGCGCGCTGCATCGGCGACCCAGCCGTCGATGGACACGGCGAAGTCCAGAGTGAGCAGGTCGCCGTCCTTCATCACGTAGTCGTGGGGTTTGCCGTGGAGGACACCATCGTTGACGGAAAGGCAGATGACGTTCCGGAAGGGGCCTTCGCCGAAGGAAGGGGCATAGTCCCAATAGCAGGACTTGGCACCGGCCTCTTCGATGAGCTTTCGTGCGCGCTTCTCCAGATGCATGATGTTCATGCCCGGTTCCGCGAGCTCAGACAATTCGGCCAGTGTCTTCGCGACGAATCGGCCGGTGACCGCCATCTTGTCGATCTCGGCGGGTGTCTTCAGCTCAATCACAGGTGTTCTCCTTCAGTATTCACGGGCTCAATCGCAACTTTAGTCGGTCTGGCCCCTTCCGTCTCGGTCACCCTGGGCTTCCGTGAGCAAACAGACAGTCGCGAGCGGGAATCATTGCAAGGAATCTTGCTGGCAGGTAGGTTCGTCGCCATGAGAGATATCGTCTTCGCTGTCATCCTCGGCAATGCCTTCGGGATGTCCTTGATGTCCGGAGCGCAGGCCTTCGATGAGGGCTCTGACTCGTGGATACTTCAGCTGATCGTCTTCCCACTCGTCGCTGCAATTGGAATCATGTTGCTGCTGCTCCAGCACAGAAAGAAGCGGGTGTCGGCCGAAAGCCGACACCCGAATTCTCATGACACTGGTCAAGAGCCAGAACAGCCTCGCTGACTACTGCGCCAGCTCCTCGGACCGCTCGCGCTGCGCCACATATCTGCGGCGATAGTCGAGCCAGACCAGCGACCCGAGGATCGGTATGGCGATGATGAACACCGCCCACGCCAACTTGGTGGGACCATCGACCGTCGACCGAGCCAGCGACACCAATGACCAGACAGTCAAACAGACTATGGCGAGGAAGAGCGCGGTCCAGGCAACATCGTACCAAGCGGGCAGCAGAGGGTTCTCAGACATGTCAGCAGACTATCGCATCTGACAAGTGACCTTCACAGGAACTCCACTCCCTGGGCCAGCGGCAGCTCACCGGAGTAGTTGACCGTGTTCGTGGCCTGCCGCATATAGGCCTTCCACGAATCGGTGCCGGACTCGCGGCCGCCCCCGGTCTCCTTCTCACCGCCGAAGGCCCCGCCGATCTCCGCACCGGAGGTGCCGATGTTGACGTTGGCGATCCCGCAGTCGGAGCGGGTCAGGAACTTCTCCGACTCGGCCAGCTCGGAGGTGAAGATCGCCGAGGACAGTCCCTGCGGCACCCCGTTGTGGATCTCGAGTGCCTCGTCGAGGTCGGAATAGGTGACGACGTAGAGGATGGGTGCGAAGGTCTCCGACTCCATCACCGAGGTCTGAGCGGGCATCCGCACGACAGCCGGCTCCACGTAGTGAGCGTCCGGTCGGTCATCATCGAGGACGCGTCCACCGCCGCAGAGCACGGTGCCGCCTTCCGACTCGGCCTGCTTCAGGGCCGCCTGCATCGCGTCGTAGGACCCCTCGTTGATGAGTGGTCCCACCAGCACACCGTCATCGGTGGGGGATCCGATGCTCAAGGTCTTGTAGGCGGCGACGATCTTGTCCACGAAGTCATCGGCAATCGACTCGTGGACGATGAGGCGGCGCAGGGTAGTGCACCGCTGACCGGCCGTGCCGGCGGCCGCGAACACGACACCGCGCAGGGCCAGATCGATGTCCGCGCTCGGAGCCACGATCGCACCATTGTTGCCGCCGAGTTCCAACAGCACTCGACCGAAGCGCTCGGCCACGACCGGACCGACCTCACGCCCCATGCGCACCGAGCCGGTGGCCGAGACCAGGGCCACACGCTCGTCGCGGACCATGGCATCACCGATGTCCCTACCACCGACCAGGACAGGGACAAGTCCCTCCGGAGCCCCCACCTCGGCGGCGGCACGGGCCAGCAGGGATTGGGCGCCGAGGGCGGCGAGCACAGCATTCTCCGAAGGCTTCCACACCACTGCGTCACCGGCGACCAGAGCCAGTGCAGTGTTCCAGGAATACACGGCGACGGGGAAGTTGAAGGCGGAGATGACTCCGACGACACCGAGCGGATGCCAGGTCTCCATAAGCCTGTGACCGGGACGTTCGCTGGGCATCGTCTTGCCCCACAGCTGCCGGGACTGGCCCAGGGCGAACTCGCAGATGTCGATCATCTCCTGCACCTCACCGGCGGCCTCGGACGGGGTCTTGCCCGCCTCGACGGTGATGATCTTCGCAAGATCCTCCTTATGCTCGCCCAGCAGCTGTCCCCAGCGCTGCACCAGCTGACCGCGCACGGGCGCGGGAACGTCACGCCAGGTGGAGAATGCCTCGGCGGCCGCGGCGATCTTCTCCGACGCGGACTCCTTGGTGTCCGCTGCCAGGGTGCCCAGGCTCTGTCCGGTGATGGGGGAGCGGGCAGGCAGGCTCGCCGCGGCATTGGTGCCGCCGCTGAGCGTGGAGGCGTCGACCCCGCAGGCCTTGAGGCCGGATGTGAGCAGGTCGGTGATGGTTTGGTCGGTGGGCAATGCGGTCATTGCTGTCCTTTCGCTGGTGCTCGTGATGAGCGGGAATCTGATGTTGGGAATGAGTCAGGGGCGATGGGAGTGGGGGGGAAGGGGCGTCAGACGATATTGAGCTCCTTGCGCAGACCCGAGGTGGCAAAGCGCCGTTTGTCCAGCCCGGAGACGTCGACGAAGGGCTGGTGCCCCGTCATGAGATCGGCGACGACGTCTCCGACCGCCGGGCCCATGAGGAACCCGTGTCCGGAGAACCCGCAGGCGTAGAAGAAGCCGGAGAGCTCCTCGGCCTCCCCGATGAGGGCATTGTGATCGGGGGTCATCTCATAGAGTCCAGCCCAGCCGCGTTTGGCCTCGACATCGCCGAGGCCCGGTGCCCGAGTCTCGATGAGCTCGGCCAGCGTGGGCAGCCAGTCCGGGCTGCGCTTGTCGTCGAACTCCCACACATCCGCCTCGTCCGGGCATCCGAAGAGCAGGCCAGGGCCTTCCGGATGGACGTAGAAGCTCGTGGAGAAGTCGATTGTGAAGGGCATCCGCGCCAGGTCGATGCCCAGGGCAGCCTCATCCACGGGTTCGCTGACCATGATCTCCCGGCGCAGGGGCCGCACCGGCAGATCCACACCCGCGGCCTCTCCGATGAGCCCGGACCAGGCGCCGGCGGCACAGACTGCCTGTGCGCATTCGATTCTGCCCTTGCTCGTGATCACCGCGGTGACCCTGCGCTCGCCACTCGTAGCATCACCGGTGGACTCAAACCCGGTCACCTCGCAGTTCTTCAGCACCTGCACGCCCAGATCCCGTGCGGCGTTGATGTATCCGGACACCACGGCCTCCGGCGTGCAGTGACCATCATCGGGATTGAAGGCACCGGCGACCAGCCCGTCGGTATCGATGTACGGGGCCAGTTCGGTCACCTCGGCGACGCTGAGCATCTGGGAATCCAATCCCATGCGCTGCTGCAGGCCGACGTTGGCGGCGAAGGCCTCGGCGTCCGCGGCTGAATCGAGGAGGAACAGGTACCCGTTGCTGACCAGGTCGATGTCGATGCCGAACTCGGCTTCGAAGTTGCGCAGCGCTTCGAGGCTGCGCGTGGCCAAAGCGATGTTGACCTCATCGGAGAACTGGCAGCGGACCCCGCCGGCGGCCTTCGATGTCGAACCCGAACCGGGAGTGTCCCGCTCGACGAGAACGATGTCGTCGACGCCATTCTTGGCTCGGTGATAGGCGATGGATGCTCCCATGACTCCGGCGCCGATGATGACCACCTCGGCGCTGCCCGGGGCTGCTGATGTGCTCTCCAACTTCCACCTCTTTCTTCTCCTGCCGCGATGACCGTCCTTGGCCCTCGCAGCAGTGGGGAATGCCGACATCGATGTCGGCAGATTGCGGCTCACTGCCAATTGTGGTTCCCGCCACGTTTAAGGACAAGAGTGAGTTCATGAAAACTGTTTTTAGATAATCTTAAAAGAGCTAGGATGTGGCCATGGCATGGACTTTGGGACAGCTGCGCACCTTCGTCACCGTGGTCGAACTCGGGTCGATGACCAGGGCAGCAGAGCAGTTGGGCTACAGCATCGGTGCGGTCTCCCAGCACATGAGTGCTCTGCGCCGAGCCGTCGGTTCCGAACTCTTCCTCCGCCGAGGCAGGGGAATGGTCCTGGCCGAGGCCGGTCGAACGCTGCTCCCGCGCGCCCGAAGCATCCTCGCTGCCCAGAAGCAGGCCGAGATGGCGATGCTGGGCAGGGACTTCCGCAGCGAAGCCATCGTGACTCTCGGAGTCTTCGGATCGGCATCGACGAGAGCACTGCCGTCGATCGTCAGAGCACTCGGCGAGCTCCACCCGCACATCGAAGTTCGAGCCCGCGAGATCAACGTCGAGACCATGTCCTCAGCGGTCATCGACGGGGCCATCGACCTAGGGATCGGCATCAACTATCCGGCCGTGCCCCTGCCGCCCATGCGCGGCCTGAGCTGGACGACCGTGGCCAGTGAGGACTTCGGCATCGTCGTACCAGCCGGCTCAACTCCACCCGCCGGCGAAGAGTTGGCCGAGGCCGATTGGATCCTGCCCCCGGCCGAAGCGCTCTTCGGCCGAGCGATGCGACTGGCCACCGCGGCGATGGGCATTGCCGCGAAGGAGACCCACATCGTCACCGACACCGCGGTCGCGCTCGCGCTGGCCGGCACGGGTCTCGGGCTGACGCTGGCAACACCGATCATGATGTCCTTGGGCGGGTCCGATGTGGATCTTCATCCCATCGCCGAGGCGGGCGGCAGGGAGATCATCGTCCTGACCTCCCCGGCCCCGGCAGGCCCGGTTGCCGCAGTCGCCGAGGTGGTGGCCGAGGTCTTTCGTCCTAGGATGGGGCCATGAGCTTCGATCATCAGTGGAACCGTATCCGTGAGACCAATCCCGATCACTCCGCGAACTATGCGCAGCGGTGGCGCACTCTCGCCGCTGCCGGTCACGACATCGGGGGAGAGTCGAGGTTCGTCAATGCGATGGCACCGCGTGGTGCGCGCATCCTCGACGCCGGCTGCGGAACCGGTCGTGCAGGGGGCCTGCTCTTAGGCGAAGGGCACAGCGTCTACGGAGTCGACCTCGACGAGTTCCTCATCGCAGTCGCCGAAGAGGACTTCCCGAGCGGTGAATGGCACACCGGCGACTTAGCCGAATTCGACTTCGCAGATGCCGGCATCAACGATATCGACGTGGCGTTCTGCGCCGGCAACGTCCTGTCCTTCCTCGATCCCGCCTCACGTCGCCAGACCCTGTCGAACATCAGATCGACGCTGAAGCCCGGTGGACGCTTCGTCGCAGGATTCGGGGCCGGCCGCGGCTACGACTTCGCAGACTTCATCGACGATGTGAAGTCGACCGGGATGCTCGTCAGCCTCAAGCTGTCCACCTGGGAACTCCACCCCTATGAACCCGACAGCGATTTCCTCGTCCTCATCGCCGAACGCGTGTGAACTCGGGCTCTCAAATGAGCAATCGCGCCTATGAAGAAGAGCTGCTCGCCGCCATCTACGACGACGACAATCCGGATGGACCCGACCACGACTACTTCCGCGAACTCGCACTGGAGCTGTCGGCGACTCGCATCACAGATCTGGGGTGCGGCACAGGAATCCTGACCGCGACAGTGACCGAGCCGGGGCGCACCGTCGTCGGAATTGACCCTGCCGCGGCAATGCTTGAACGTGCCGCGGCGCGCCCCGGAGGCGACACGGTGGAATGGCGTCTTGGAACGTCTGCACTGATTGAGCCCGATTCCAGCGACCTCATCGTGATGAGCGGAAATGTCGCGATGCACATCCTCGGCGATGCCTGGACTGCCACCCTGCGCGATATTAGTCGAGGACTGCGCAGAGGTGGTGTCCTGGCCTTCGAAGCTCGCAACCCGCTGGCTCAGGCGTGGAGAAATTGGAACAGGCCAGCTCAGATTCGGGAGACCGCAGCCGGGTCGCTGCGAGAGAAAACGACCACCTCGGAGCCGGACGACGAGGGCATCATCACCATGGACAGTGTCAACGAATTCCGCGATGCCGACCAGGTGATCAGCGTCAGCCAGCGACTGCAGTTTCGAACCTTCGAGACTCTTCGTGACGACCTGAGCGCGGCTGGTATGAGAGTGCGCGACAGCTGGCAGAACTGGGATCGCACACCGTTCACCGGGTCCGCCGATGAGCCGCTGATGATCATTGAAGCTGTGAACGCCGACGATCTGCACACCTGAGAACTTCCCGTGCGGCTCTGGGGGTGCTCCACGGTGACTCTTGGAGCGTGGGCCGAAACATGATTGGCTGGTGGCGTCGGTTCGACACGGTCCGACGGAGTTCGCACAAATACAGGAGCGGTCAGCATGATTTTCATCGTTGTGAAGTACGACGTGAAGCCCGAAAGCGTCGAGAAGTTCCCCGAGGCCGTGCGTGCCTTCACCGAGGCAGTGCGACAGGAGCCCGGCAACCTGTGGTTCGAATGGTCGAAGAGCCTGGAGAAGGACAACGAGTTCGTGCTCATCGAAGCATTCACCGACGAAGGGGCAGAGCCTCACGTCAAGAGCGATCATTTCGCCGCCGGCCTCGAGGCCATGCGCCCGCATCTGGCGTCGACGCCGAAGATCATCTCCCGCAAGATCGACGGCGAAGGCTGGGACGAGATGGGTGAACTGCAGATCGACTGACCTGGCCCACCCGCAGCCAGCCAGCCTGCAAACGCGTCGACCCTGTTGCTTCATGGCGCGGTTGCTTAGACTTCACTCATGGCGACCAAAGCGATGAATGTGGCGGCAATCGAGCAGGCCCTCGGTGAGCCCTGGGCGGAGACCAGAGCCCGGCTCGAAGCGGCCGGAGGGGCGTCGGCGAGTCACAAGGAACTCGCCGACGCCCTCTACCCGCAGTTCGATGGAGTCGTAGAGAAACACGGCTGGTGGGTTCAGGGCGCGGTCGTCGCCTTTGAACAGGAGATCGGCAGGCGAGTGCCCGGCCAGCGGGCCGACGGCACCTTCGACGTCGCGGTCTCTCGCACCGTGACCGGTCAGCGTGATGACGTCATCACCCGATTCGCCTTCCTCATCGATGAGGGAACATTGGCAGGCCTGGCCCTCGACGGTGAGGCCCGGACTTCGAAGACGCCGAAGCGCTCCTTCTGGCGGGCGGACCTCGAGGACGGGACCAAGTTCGAGGCAGCGGCCGAACGGAAAGACGAGAACAGAACACTCCTCGTCCTCACCGTCTCCAAACTCCCCAGCGCCGAGAGGCTCGAGGAATGGCGGTCAGACCTGAAGGGTCTTCTCTCCCAGATCTAGTTCCCGCCGACGATCGGGTTCCAGGTTCCGAGCATGTGGGCAGCCACGATGGCAAGAGCACAGACTGCCAGAGACACCACCACCGCCAGACGGTCATCGGAGCCGAAGGTCGACGCTCGACGCCAGGTCCGCCCAGGACGGCCGAACGCACGGCCCTCCATCGCCATCGCCAAGGTGGTGCCGCGACGAATCGACTGCACCAGCAGCACGAAGATGCCGGCGAACAGACTGCGCGTGCGCCGGACGATCGAACCGCCGGCAATGCCCCTGGCCCGTCTGGCCATCGCCAGGGTCTGCCATTCGCTGACGAGCAGACCGAGCAGTCTGCTGGCTGCCAGCACCGAGACGACAACCACCTCGGGCAGACGCAGCCGCTGGACTAGCGCATCCGCTAAGTCACGGGGATCGATGGTCGAGGCGAGCACGATCAGTGGAATCGCCAGAGCCAGGGCGCGCAGGAAGATCGCTGTGGCAGCCTCCAACGAGCCAGTTGTCATCAGGATCGGACCGACGTCGATGACCACCTCACCAGTCTTCTCCGCCAAGATCGCCGTACCCCACGCGGCCAACAGCGCACCGAGAGGCAGGAACCACAGTCGTTTGAGAGCAGCCCGCAGATCGAGCCCCGTCGCCGGCAGCGCAAACAGGCAGAATCCGAGGACGACTCCCGCCGAGACCACATCGATGCTCAGCAGAGTCCCGACCATGAGGATGAGCGCCACAGCGATCTTCGTCAGCGGATTGCACCTGACCAGCGCCGTCCTGCGCACAAGCGGAATGAGCTGATCCGGATCATGAACTGCGACTGGTGACGGTGTTGGTGCACTCAATTCTCTCGCCCCTCCTGGGTGTCTCCAGCTCCGGATGTCTGCTTCTTGCGCTGAGCACCGCCGAGGACGACGCGTCTGGCCCCGATCGCTTCGAGGAAGGCATGATCGTGACTGATGGCGACCACCGTTGATCCGCGTGCGAGGACATCGAGGAACTGCCCGACCAGCCCTGCCCAGGTCAGGGCGTCCTGACCGAAGGTCGGCTCGTCGACGATGAGCAGCTGCGGGCGGGGAGCCATCATCGCCGCCACCGACAGTCGCCGCTTCTCACCACCGGAGAGCCCCTGCGGATGTGCATCAGCGAGACTTTCAAGGCCCAGCGCCTGCAGCAGTTCGGCGACACGCTCCTCAACCTGGACCGCTGACCATCCGGCCAGACGCGGACCCAGCGCCAGCTCCTCGGCGACGCTGGAGCGCAGGAACTGATGCTCAGGCTCCTGGAACACCATCCCAATGCGAGGAGCCAGGAATGCTGAGGGCCAGCGGAAGGGCCTGGCATGCTTGGCCCCGGAGCGTAGGGAACCCAACGCATTGACCTCGCCACCGAACTCGGGAATGAGGCCGGCCAGGGTCAGTGCCAGCGTTGATTTTCCGGCACCATTGGCGCCGATGATGCCCACTGCTTCACCTGTACGGATGGACAGATCGAGGCCAGCCGCGGCCGCAGCCTTCGCCCGCGGACGAGCAACGTCGAGTCGTTCGGTCCTGAGGACGAGGTCGCCGTCCGGCCTGGATTCGGTGCGCAACGGTCCCGCACGCCCAGGCACCCAGATTCCACACTCAATCAGCGCCTCTGCGAGTTCCGGATCACCGAAGACCAGCCTCGGCGGGCCTTGTGTGAGCAGACCATCTGGGCCCAGGACGATCACGGTGTCCACATGATCGAGCCACAGATCGACCCGGTGTTCGACGATGATCATCGTCGCCGAGGTGGCCGCCTGGGTGCCGAGGACAGCATCACGAACGGAGACGGCCGAGTCCGGATCGATGTTCGCAGTCGGCTCGTCGAGGATGATCACCTGCGGTGCCATGGCATGGATTCCGGCCAGCGCCAGCCGCTGCTTCTGACCTCCGGACAGGGCCGCGGTGGGATGGTCGTGGGGCAGATCGAGGCCCATGGCCGCCAGCGAAGTGGAGATCCGGTCTTCGATGACATCAGCGGGCAGCCCCAGATTCTCCATGCCGAAGGCGACATCGTCACCGACGCGGGAGAAGATCACCTGCGAATCGGGATCCTGCAGAACCAGCCCGGCATCACCTCGGCGAGGGTCGGGTGGCCGGTCACCGATGCGCAGCTGGCCGGTGGCCTCACCGGACTCGGCAGGCAGAACCCCGGCGATCGCATGTAAGAGAGTGGTCTTGCCGGCCCCGGAGGGACCGAGCAGAAGCACCTTCTCACCCGCATCGATGCTCAGATCGAGCGGGCCCACCGCAGGTTCGTCACGATCTGCATGGCGCCACGAAAACCCCTGGGCGCGAATCGGCAGAGCCATCAGCGCAGGCGGCCGGAGGCGAAGGAGGACAGTGCCCCGGTCTTCGCGATCGCACGGTAGGCGAACCACGCGCCGATGCCGGAGATGACGACGCCGGAGATGATTGCGCACACTGTGTAGGCCGCCTGGAAGCCGAACTGCCATTCGGCGTTGTACATGATGTTCTCGCTCACCGACATGAACGCGGCCGCCAGCAATCCGGCCAGGCTCGTGACCCACAGATTGAACTTCCGATAGCCGAAGGCGGCGAAGATGAGCTCGGCGCCGAGGCCCTGGACGAGCCCGGAGAGCAGGACGGTAGCTCCGAAGTGGGAACCGAGGACCGCTTCGACGATGGCGGCGATCAGCTCGCACAGAAGGGCGGCACCTGGTTTGCGGATGATGGCCCCGGCCAGCGGACCGGCGAGAACCCACAGGCCGGCGATGAGGCCGATCGAGGGTGGAAAGGCCTGGAACCCGAGTTCGAGGACCTTCCAACTCAGGGCCAAGACCCAGAAGATGAGTCCGACGCCGATTCCGAGCACAGCGGTGACGACGTAGTCGACGACCCTCCACTGCTTCGACGCCGGTGCTTGGGAATAGGCTCGTGCGGTCTTCGCAGTGGATTGCGGCGCGGTAGTTTCTGGCATTGTGCCTCCTCATATCAAGGAGGGGTAGAAGAGTCTCGACTTCCTTCGGCGGTGCTAGCCGCATCAGGTTCGAGGGTCTGCAGCTTCATCTGCACTCTCAGCACCCATTTCGGCGCTCCCCTGTCGTGGCAACCACTGTACAGCAGGTAGGACGGGACTCAGCTCGGGACGACCATGACCGGACCCTCGGCATGGTGGAGGACTCTGCGTGAGGTGGAACCCAGAATGGCGCTTCGGATTGCTCCGCGGCCGCGAGTGCCCAGGACGGTCAGCTGCGCGGTCCGCGAGGCTTCGCCGAGCACCTCTGCAGGATCTCCGGTCGGCACCGTTGCACTCACTCGCAGATCGGTGAACTGCTGTGTCACCGTCGCGACCTCGGTCTCAAGCGCGGTCTCGAGCTCCAATCTTCTTCGGCCGGTGACCTCGGAGCTCAGCTCGAGCTCGGGATACCAGTAGAGCCATTCATCTCCAGAGGGCAGGACGGAGACGATCTCGAGGGCTGCTCCTCGTGAAGCAGCCACCTCGGCTGCGCTGAACATGGCCATCCGGCCGAACTCGGAGCCATCGACGGCGACGACGACCGCACCTGAATTCGAATCTGAGTGGTGGCCGGGAATGACTATCGTCGGGCAGTGCGAGTGCGCGGGCAGAGCCGTGGACACCGAACCGAGGATCCGTCCCATGAACCCGCCGCGACCGCGTGACCCCACGACAACCGTCCGGGCGTGAGCGCTCAGGTCTCGCAGGACGCCGGCGGCATCGCCTTCTTGGGCGCGGTAGGAGACAGGGCCCGGGTGGGCGCTCAGCTGCTCGGCCGCCTCGGTGAGGGTCTTCTCGACTCCTCGGTGCGCAGCTTCGAGCTCATTGTGCTCTGGCATGGACGCAATGTTCGGATAGATCATCGTGGGCACGGTGTAGGCGGAGACCACGGTGAGCGCGATGCGGCGGCGGGCGGCTTCGGCTGCTCCGTATTCGAGTGCGCGTACGGCGAGTTCTGAGCCGTCGTATCCGACGAGGATTCCGAGTTTCGTCGATGTCTGTTCAGGTGAGAGCTTCTCGGCAGTCATAGCAGACCTCCCAAAGGGGGCCGACGCTACCCTGACGAGGACGATGGCCCCGATCATCAGAACCGTTCTGGTCAGGACTATTCTACCAAGATTCTTCTACGGAATGTAGAGGAAAGCCTCAGATCGCGAAGCCCATATGGGCAAGCGCGTAGCGGAGGATGTGCTCCTGTCCGTGGCACATCTCGCCGACGATATCGGAGCGCAGAGTCTCTTCCGGGGTCAGCCAGTCGAGGCTCAGTGCATCGGCGCGGGGAGTGCACTCACCGCGGACTTCGAGGATGAAGCACATCGAGATCGCATGTTGGCGAGGGTCGTGGAGGAGCGAGGATCCCTCGGTGGGGAAGTACTCGGCGATGTGGAAGGGTGCGATCGCGGGCGGAATCACCGGCAGCGCCATCGGGCCGAGGTCGTTCTCCGCGTGGCGCATCAGCGCCGCACGGATGCTCTCATGAAAGCGAATGCGTCCGCCGACGACCTCTCGGCCCAGGGTTCCGTCGTCCAGGCTGCGCAGCAGCAGCCCGATCCGTTCGACGTCTCCGGACTCGCCCACCCGGACAGGGATCGCGTTGACATAGGGGATGGGCAGTCGCCGTCGCAGCTGAGCGAACTCGGCATCATCGAACCAGTTCTCGTCGAAGTCCAGAGCAGTGCGCGTCATGGCTCAATTGTGTCACAGTTCACCGGCGCGCTCGAGAGTTCCGATGGGTGGGACCGGGTGGTGGTTCTTCGTTGGAGTCGGGTAAAGTATCTTGATGTCGAGATAAAATTCTGGCCAGACCGTGACAGTGAAGTGACGTAGCCTACAGTTGTGTCAGCCACTGACAGACCTGAACGGTCAAGGATGTTTGAAGGGGTTAACCATGATCAATCATGAAGTCCGTACGCACAAGAGCTCAGAGAACCTGGCTCGCGAAGACCAACTCGCCTGGAAGATCGCCGAGGTCGCATCAGACCCGACTCCAGTGGATTCAGAGGTCACCGAAATGGTGATCAACCGCGTCATCGACAACGCCTCGGTGGCCGCAGCCTCGGTGCGCCGCTCGGCTCCGCTGCACGCACGCGAACAGGCGCAGACCCACCCGTACTCACCTGGTGCCACCGTCTTCGGTCTGCCCCTGGGTGAGCACTTCTCCCCGGAATGGGCAGCCTGGGCCAATGGAGTCGCCGTTCGTGAACTCGACTTCCATGACACCTTCCTCGCCGCCGAGTACTCACACCCCGGCGACAACATTCCACCGGTTCTCGCAGTCGCCCAGCACAAGGGCATCAGCGGCAAGGACCTCATCAACGGCATCGCGACCGGATACGAGATCCAGGTCGACCTGGTCAAGGGAATGTGCCTGCACGAGCACAAGATCGACCACGTCGCCCACCTCGGCCCATCTGCGGCTGCCGGTATCGGCGCCATGCTCGGCCTCGACACCGAGGTCACCTTCCAGGCGATCCAGCAGGCGCTGCACGTGACCACCGCGACCCGTCAGTCCCGCAAGGGCGAGATCTCGTCGTGGAAGGCACACGCCCCCGCATTCGCCGGCAAGATGGCTGTCGAATCAGTCGACCGTGCCATGCGCGGTGAGGGCGCACCCAACCCGATCTACGAAGGTGAAGACGGCTTCATCGCCTGGATCCTCTCCGGACCCGAGGCTCGATACACCATCCCTCTGCCAGGTGCAGGCGAAGCCAAGCGCGCGATCCTCGACACCTACACCAAGGAGCACTCGGCCGAGTACCAGGCGCAGGCGCTCATCGACCTCGCCCGCAAGCTCGGTGGCGAGATCGAGGATCTGAGCAAGATCAAGCGCATCGTCATCCACACCTCGCACCACACGCACAACGTCATCGGCACCGGCGCGAACGATCCGCAGAAGATGGATCCCAAGGCCAGCCGCGAGACCCTTGACCACTCGATCATGTACATCTTCGCTGTGGCTATGGAAGACCAGGGCTGGCACCACGAGCACTCCTACGCTCCCGAGCGTGCCGGACGTCCCGAAACGGTCCAGCTGTGGCACAAGATCGAGACCACCGAAGACAAGGAATGGACTCGCCGCTACCACTCGATCGATCCCAATGAGAAGGCCTTCGGCGGCCGCGTGGAGATCGAATTCGAAGACGGTTCGACTCTCGTCGACGAGATCGCAGTGGCCGACGCGCACCCCTTCGGTGCTCGTCCCTTCGCCCGCGCGAACTACGTCGAGAAGTTCAAGACCCTGTCCGAAGGCGTCCTCACCGGTGCCGAACAGACTCGCTTCCTCGACCTGGCCGAGAACCTCGAGAACCTCGACGCCAAGGGCGTGGCTGAGCTCAGCTTCACCGTTGACGGACTCGAGCACACCGGTTCGAAGGGCATCTTCTGATGTTGGGGGCAACCGCAACCCCGGCCGAGCGTCGGAAGAAGTTCCGTGAGCTCCTCGCCGGTGACCAGATCGTCCAGTTCCCCGGAGCCATCAACCCGATCAACGCTCAGATCATCGAGCAGACCGGGTTCGAGGGTGTCTACATCTCCGGCGGTGCCTTCTCCGCAGCCATGGGCCTGCCCGATATCGGACTCACCACGCTCACCGAGGTGGCCGATCACGGACGCAACATCGCCCGGGTGACGAACCTGCCGACCTTCATCGACGCCGACACCGGCTGGGGCGAGGCCATGAACGTGGCGCGCACCATCCAGGAATTCGAAGACGCCGGAATCTCGGGGATGCACCTCGAGGATCAGGTGAACCCGAAGCGCTGCGGCCACCTCGACGGCAAAGAGGTTGTCACCGCTGCCGAGATGTCCAAACGCATCGCCGCTGCGGTCAAGGGGCGCCGGGACGAGAACTTCGTCATCAGCGCCCGCACCGACTCCCGCGCAGGCGAAGGTCTCGACGCGGCGATCGATCGCGCGAAGGCCTATGTCGACGCGGGTGCGGACCTGATCTTCCCCGAAGCCATGCGCGATCTCGGCGAATTCGAGAAATTCGCAAGCAGCGTGGATGTTCCGATTTTGGCGAACATGACAGAATTCGGAAAGAGCGAACTGTTCACGACCGAGCAGTTGGCGAACGTCGGAGTGAAAATCGTGATCTACCCGGTCACAACTCTGCGTCTCGCCATGGGTGCGATCAAATCGGGCCTGCAGACCATTCGCGACCAGGGCACCCAGGTGGACCTGCTCGAGGGAATGCAGACTCGTGCGGACCTGTACGACACGATCGACTACGCTGCGTACAACGATTTTGATGCAGCCGTATTCAACTTTTCACAGGAGGGTCACAAGTGACCGAAGAAATCAAGAAGGGCCTCGCCGGCGTCGTCGTCGACACCACGGCCGTTTCGAAGGTAGTCCAGGAAACGAACTCGCTCACCTACCGCGGGTACCCCGTGCAGGAACTCGCTGCACAGCGCAACTTCGAAGACGTCGCCTACCTGATCTGGAACGGTGAACTTCCGAACCAGGCTCAGCTCGACGAGTTCAAGGCCCGCGAGCGTTCACAGCGCAAGATCGACGACAAGCTGATCCAGCTCATCCTCGATCTGCCCAAGGACTGCCACCCGATGCACGTGGTGCAGACGGCAGTGTCCTACCTCGGTGCCGTCGACCCTGAAGCAGACGTCGAAGGTGAAGAGGCCAACTTGGCCAAGGCCGAGCGTCTCTACGCGCAGCTGCCCACGATTGTGGCCGTCGACCACCGTCGCCGTCACGGCCTGGACCCGGTCGCTCCGACCGAGGACCTCGACTACGCCGCGAACTTCTTCAAGATGGTCTTCGACGAGGTTCCCGACGAAGCGGTCTTGCGCTGCTTCGACATCTCGATGATCCTCTACGCAGAGCACTCGTTCAACGCCTCGACGTTCACCACCCGCGTCATCACCTCGACTACGGCCGACCTGTATTCGGCAGTCGCCGGTGGCGTCGGCGCCCTCAAGGGCCCCCTGCACGGTGGCGCCAATGAGGCAGTCATGGCGATGCTCGAAGAGGTCGGCACCGCCGATAAAGCTGCGGAATGGATCGACAATGCTCTGGCCAACAAGGCCAAGATCATGGGCTTCGGTCACCGTGTCTACAAGAACGGCGACTCGCGCGTGCCGACCATGCGCAAGGCCTTCGAGAACATGGTCGCGGCCAAGGGCGCAACCGATCTCCTCGACCTCTACAACGCATTCGAAGAGGACTTCGTCGGACGCAAGGGCATCTACCCGAACCTCGACTACCCCTCAGGTCCGGCGTACCACCTGATGGGCTTCGACACCGATCAGTTCACACCCATGTTCGTCATGGCCCGCATCACCGGCTGGACCGCTCACATCATGGAGCAGCAGGCCAACAACGCTCTGATCCGTCCGCTGAGCGCCTACGACGGTCACGATCAGCGCGAGGTTCCCGAAAACCGGGGCTGAATCGCTACAGCTGAAAGGCTACGCACATGACCGTTGACGGCACATACCGTCCGGTCGATCTCGAGGGTTTCGACTTCACCGTCGCAGGTGGAGTCGGAACCCTCGTCATTGATCGGCCCGAAAAACGCAACGCTATCTCCCGTCCGATGTGGCGGGCGCTGCCTGACATCATCGCCGGCATCGATGCCGACGACTCCATCGGGGCGCTGGTGATCACAGGTGCGGCCGGGCATTTCTCCGCCGGGTCCGACATCGCAGACCTGAACGTCGCCCTCGCCGACTTCTGGGAACTCAATTCGACCGCCGAGGCGGCCGTTGCCAATTCCCGGACGACGACGATCGCTGCCATCACCGGCAACTGCGTGGGAGGCGGCACCGAGATCGCGGCAGCCTGCGACATCCGCATCGCCGCCCCCGGTTCGATCTTCGGTGTCACAGCCGCGAAGCTCGGCCTCGTCTACCCACCGGGACCGACACGTCGCCTGGCCACCGTGCTCGGAGACTCCTGGGCCAGGTACCTGCTGGTCACCGCCTCGATCATCACGTTCGAGACGATGCGCGAGCTCGGATTCTTCCATGAGGTCACCGAGACTCCGCTGGCCGCAGCACAGACGATGGGCGAGAAGATCGTCGGACTCTCCCGACTGTCCCAGATCGGGTCGAAGGCGGTCCTGGCCGGCGAACTCGGAGAGACCGTCAACCCACCGCAGTGGCTCGACGAGGCGTACCGGGAGGAGATCGCCGCGGGACAGAAGGCGTTCTTCGCCAAACGCGCGCCCGAGTTCGGCTTCGCTGCAACGGATTGGTCAGCCGAGTGATATCTGGCGCTAAACTGATCGAATGCGCCTAGCAGTCCTCGATATCGGGTCCAACAGCGTCCACCTCCTCGTGGTCGACGCTCATGTCGGTGCCCCGCCCTTGCCGGCCACCTCCCACAAAGAGGTCCTGCGCCTCGCCGAGTACCTCGGTGATGACGGGATGATCGATGCCGTCGGTCAGCAGCGACTGCACAACTTCATCGCCGAGGCGGTGGAGATCGCCGAAGACCAAGGATCGGAGCAGATCCTGGCCTTCGCCACCTCGGCGATCAGGGACGCACCGAACGGTGCCGAAGTCATCGACGCGATCAATTCGCAGCTCGGCGTCACCCTCAACGTGATGTCGGGCAAGGACGAAGCCCGCGTGACGTTCCTCGCGATCAGACGCTGGTTCGGCTGGTCGGCAGGGAAGATCCTGCTGCTCGACATCGGCGGCGGCTCGCTCGAGATCGCCGCCGGCCAGGACGAATACCCCGAAGCAGCCGTGTCCGTGCCCCTGGGCGCAGGACGCACCTACTCCGACTTCCTCTCCGATCCTCTGCCCAGTGCCGAGGACATCCACAGTCTGCAGAAGTATGCCCGGTCGCAGATCGGGCGCATCGCAGGCAAGATCAACCGAGTGGGCACCTCCGACCAGGTGGTGGGCTCATCGAAGACATTCCGTTCGCTGGCACGGATCGCCGGTGCGGCGCCCAGCGGCGACGGCATCTACGCCCCACGCAAACTCTTCCGCCGCGACCTCGCCGGAATCATCGAGACGCTGTCGTCCCGGACGCCTGAAGAACGCGCCACGCTGCCCGGGGTCTCCCAGGCTCGGGCTGGTCAGATCCTCGCCGGCGCCATCGTCGCCGATGCAGCCTTCGCCATCTTCGACGTCAACGTCATGAGCATCTCCCCATGGGCACTGCGCGAAGGCATCATCATGCGCAAACTCGACCTGCTCGACTCCGCAGAGACCTCCTCGGCGATGCGAGTGGAACTGGTCTGAGCACTTTCGCTTCTGTCCGTTGTGTTTCCCTTCTGCGCATTGCCTGTTAGATTTTTCCTAACTGCCGTGCACAGGCCACATGCCGAATCCCGGGCATGATAATGGTGGGAACGCACACGCTCTGAGAAGGAAACGAACTGTCAATGCGAACTGGCGAGCTGTCCCCATCGTTCCGCGATGAAGCCCTGCACACACTTGAGAACACCACTGCCGACAATCCGCTCGACGTCTTCGTCGTGGGTGGAGGCGTCACCGGAGCGGGCTCCGCATTCGATGCGGCTACCCGCGGACTGAAGGTCGGCGTCGTCGATGCGAAGGACTGGGCCTCGGGCACATCCTCACGGTCCTCGAAACTTATGCACGGTGGTCTGCGCTACCTCGAGATGCTCGACTTCAAACTCGTGGCCGAAGCATTGAAGGAACGAGACCTCCTCCTCCAGCACACGGCCCCGCACCTGGTCGAACCCGTCGCTTTCGTCTTCCCCTTCGAACACCGTCTCATCGACCGGGCCTTCATCGGCTCCGGCGTCCTGCTCTACGACACGATGGCGACCAGGCCAGGCCGCAAACGCGCGCTGCCGATGCACCGACATCTGGGCAAGAAGGCCCTGAGCGCTCACTTCCCCGGCCTGGCCGATGAGGCTGCGGTCGGTGCCCTCGAATATTACGATGCGAAGGTCGATGACGCCCGATTCGTCATGACCCTCGTCCGCTCCGCTGTGGGCTACGGCGCTGCCGCAGCCAACCACGTGTCCGTCATCGGCTACCTTCACGACGGGGACCGAGTCTCCGGCGTCCGCGCACGCGATGAGATGACCGGTCGCGAGTTCGACATCCATTCCCGCCGCACGATCCTCGCCGGGGGTGTCTGGACCGAGGAGCAGCAGGACCTGGCCAAGGCCGATGCCGGCCTCAAAGTGCTGGCTTCCAAGGGCGTGCACATCACGGTCGATCAGGACAAGATCAAGGCCGATCCCGGCACCGGCATCATCTCGAAGACGGAGAAGTCCGTGCTCTTCGTGATCCCATGGGAAGGGTACTGGGTCATCGGCACCACCGACACCCCCTGGGACCAAGACGTCGACTCGCCGGTGGCCAACTCCGACGACATCGACTACTTGCTCAAGCACGCGAACGCGATCCTCACGGAGAAGCTGACTCGCAACGACGTCATCGGCGTCTACTCCGGACTCCGGCCGCTGCTCCAACCCGTGGTCAAGGAGGGCCAGGCCTCGACGAAGGTCTCCCGGGAGCACACGGTGATGGAGGTCGAGCCCGCGCTGGCCGCGATCGCCGGCGGCAAATTCACGACCTACCGTGTGATGGCCGAGGACGCCGTCGACTTCGTCCTCGGAGACGATGCGAAAGACCGGCGTTCACTGACCGAATCGGTTCCGCTGCTCGGCGCTCAGGGCGTCGGTGCTGTGCGACGCGGTCAGGCCGGCATCGCTGAGAAGTACGGCTGGGACGAGGAGCGGGTCAAGAGGCTCATCCGCCGCTACGGCACTCTGCTCGAGGCGATCCTCGACCTCGTCGATGAGGATCCCGACTTGGGTCGTCCGCTGCCTGGAGCCGACCGCTACCTGCGCGTCGAAGCACACTACGCGGCGTCCTCGGAAGGTGCCGTTCACCTCGGCGACATTCTCGAGCGCCGGATGCGGCTCAACTACGAGATCAAGGATCGGGGCAAGGCAGCCGCCGAGGCGGTCGCCGCTATCGTCGCCCCGATCCTCGGATGGGACGCGGAGCGAGAAGCGAACGAAATCGCGGACTTCAACAGACACGTCGAAGCACAGATCGCTGCGGAGTCCACCCACGACGATGCTGCGGCTGCGGCACTCGTCGAAGAATCCCTGAAACCTTAATACCCGCAAGCAAGACAAACAATAGGAGTTTGTGAGATATGGGTACTATTTTCCTCTATGAGATCGGCGGCACCGCCATGCTCATGCTGCTCGGCGTCGGAGTTGTCGCCAACGTGGTGTTGGGCAAGACGAAGGGCAACGGGGGAGGCTGGCTCCTCATCTCGTTCGGCTGGGGCCTCGCGGTCTTCGCCGGTGTCTTCGTCGCCTACAAGACCGGTGCGCATCTCAACCCGGCAGTGACCCTCGGCATCTGGTCCAGCGGAGCTGGAGAATACGCCGACGGCATCCCAGTGACCTTCGGAAACACCGTCGCCTACTTGGCCGCTGAGATGATCGGTGCCATGATCGGTGCCTTCCTCGCCTGGGCCGTGTACAAGAAGCACTACGACGAGGAGAAGGAAGCCGGCAACATCCTCGGCACCTTCTCCACCGGTCCGGAGATCCGCAGCTACGGCTGGAACTTCGTCACCGAGGTCATCGCCACCTTCGTCCTCGTCTTCGTGATCCTGCTCTTCGGTGGCACCCCGGACAAACTGGGACCATTGGCTGTTGCCCTCATCGTCGTCGCCATCGGCGCTTCACTGGGCGGACCCACCGGCTATGCGATCAACCCGGCCCGTGACCTCGGACCTCGTATCGTCCACGCCCTGCTGCCGATCCCGAACAAGGGCGGTTCCGACTGGGCGTACTCGTGGGTACCGATCGCCGGACCGCTGACGGGAGCGATCCTTGCCGGCCTGCTGTCCCGCGCCTTCACCTAAGGTCAGCGGCCGTATAAGGCCAGTAGAACTTCGCCAGAACAGAATCACCTGTCAACCAGCACAACCTCGACATAGGAGTCAGAATGAGTCAGGAAAAGTTCATCCTCGCCGTCGATCAGGGCACTACCTCCTCGCGGGCCATCATCTTCAACCATGACGGGCAGATCGTGTCCTCGGGCCAGCTCGAGCACGAACAGATCTTCCCCCGTGCCGGCTGGGTCGAACACGACCCGATGGAGATCATCCGCAACACGAACGAAGCCATCGGCCAGGCCCTGACCCGTGCCGACATCAACCGCCACCAGCTCGAAGGCGTCGGCATCACGAACCAGCGTGAGACCACGGTCATCTGGAACAAGAACACCGGTAAGCCCGTCTACAACGCGATCGTCTGGCAGGACACCAGAACTCAGAAGATCTGCGACGAACTCGCCGGCGACGAAGGCCCCGACAAGTACAAGGACCGCGTCGGCCTGCCCCTGGCCACCTACTTCGCTGGACCGAAGGCCAAATGGATCTTCGACAACGTCGACGGAGTCAAAGAGTCCGCCGAAGCCGGTGAACTGCTCTTCGGCACCATGGACACCTGGGTTCTCTGGAACCTCACCGGCGGCGTCAACGGCGGAGTCCACGTCACCGACGTCACGAACGCCTCGCGCACGATGCTTATGAACGTCAAGAGCCTTGACTGGAACGAGGAGATCGCCGGCGAGATGGGCATTCCCGTCTCGATGCTGCCGGAGATCAAATCCTGCTCGGAGGTGTACGGCTACGGAGCCAAGAACGGCCTCATCATCGACACTCCGGTCTGCGGCATTCTCGGTGACCAGCAGGCGGCGACCTTCGGCCAGGCTTGCTTCGAGACGGGCCAGGCCAAGAACACCTACGGCACCGGCAACTTCATGCTGATCAACACGGGCACCGAGCCTGTGGCCAGCAAGAACGGTCTGCTGACGACGGTGGCCTACAAGATCGGCGACGACGATGCGGTCTACGCACTCGAAGGCTCCATCGCCGTTACAGGTTCCCTCGTGCAGTGGCTGCGCGACAACCTCGGAATCATCTCCGATGCCCCCGAAGTGGAAACTCTGGCGAAGCAGGTCGAAGACAACGGCGGCTGCTACATCGTGCCGGCCTTCTCCGGGCTCTTCGCCCCGCACTGGGAGTCCGACGCCCGTGGCGTGATGGTGGGTCTGACCCGTTACGTCAACAAGAACCACATAGCTCGCGCGGCTCTCGAATCGGTGGCGTTCCAGTCCCGCGAGGTCCTCGACGCGATGGACCTCGACTCGGGTGTCGCACTCACCGAGCTCAAGGTCGACGGCGGCATGGTCGCCAACGAAACGCTCATGCAGTTCCAGGCGGACATCCTCGGCGTGCCCGTCATCCGTCCCGAGGTCGTCGAGACCACGGCTCTCGGTGCGGCCTATGCAGCGGGCATCGCGGTGAAGTTCTGGAACGGCGAGGAAGATGTGAAGGCCAACTGGCGTGAGGGCAAACGCTGGCAGCCGTCGATGGACGGTGACAAAGTCGATCGCGTCTACCGGCTGTGGAACAAGGCCGTCGAGAAGTCGAAGACTTGGGTAGACGAGGACGTCGAAGAACTCTACGGCTGACCTTCAGTCGAGTTCGAACCTCGCCGAGGTCGGCCTCAGCCGAGGTCGATCGTGTACATGCGCTCTGGCACCGCCGGGGACACTCCGTCGAAGACGTGGGTGATCTCCGTGCGGTGCCAGCCGTGTTTGGCATAGAACCGCATCGCCCGGTCGTTGCCTTCGGCGACCATGAGATAGGCGCGGGTGAAGCCCAGATTCCGCAGCTCGTCCTCCAAAGCGTGGAGGAGAACGGCGCCGGCACCGGTGCCGAACGCGTCTGGATGGAGGTTGATCGCAGCCAGCTGCCCCAGCCCAGAGCTGTCGGGGAGCCCGCCGAGCACCTCGGCGGTGTCCCGGGGCGGGCAGACCCCACCGAAACCTAGAATTCGGTCCTCGAGGGATGGGTCGTGGACCTCAGGTAACACGACCAATGACGACATCTGATTCGCTTCGGCGCTGAGGTTCTTCGACCACCTGTCGGTCTGTCGGTCAAGGTCGAGGGAGTCAAGAACCTCATCGGACATGATGCCGCGGTAGGTCGCCTGCCAGGCTGCGATGTGGACTGCGGCAATCTGGGCGGCATCATCGACGCGGGCCCGGCGAGCTTCGAAATCGGCCATTGATCCAGCTTAGCGCCCTCGGGGCTTATGCTTTCTGAGGGAATATGGAATCTTCGAGGACTAAACTGGGTGAGATGAGCAGGGCGAAACGGTCGAAGTCAGCACGCAAGGTGTACACCGCGAAGAATTCCGCGCGGTCCAATTCCCGACGCCACCGGGAGTACTTCGACAGCCACGAAGTCTATGATCACGAGACCCAGCACAGTTCGGAACACCGGATCCGGGTCGGACTCTCCAGCTCCTCGGTGTCGCCGATGACCGTGGCCGAGACTTTCGCTCAGGCAGCCAAGCACGGCTACGACGGTGTCGAGATCATGGTCACCCACAATGCCGAAACACGCGATATCGACCTCATCAACGGCCTCGCCGCGGAGACGGGACTCGAGGTCATGTCGCTGCACGCACCGACCCTGCTGTTCCTGCCCCGTGTCCTGCACAAAGACCACTGGGAGAAGCTGCGCATCACCGCCAACCTCGCCAAGGCCGTCGGTGCGAAGACCGTGGTCCTGCACCCGCCGTTCAGGTGGCAGGGAGAGTACGCGCTGGGCTTCGTCGACGGGGTGCGGCAGGTATCGGAGGAGACTGGGGTCGTCCTCGCGGTGGAGAACATGTACCCCTGGCGGGCAGGCGTGCGCGAGATCCTCGTCTACTATCCCGACTGGAACCCCCTCGATGAGGACTACGACGCCCTCACCTTCGATTTCTCCCACGCCTCGACAGCGGGAATGAACGCCCTTGAGACCGTTTCGGAGATCTTCGACAGACTCCGCCACGTCCACCTCACCGACGGTTCCGGATCGCTCAAGGACGAACACCTCATCCCCGGTGCGGGCACCATGCCTGTGGCCGAGACCCTGCAACATCTGGCCAAGCATGATTGGGCCGGCGACGTCGTCGTCGAAGTCAACACACGCTTCGTGACGAAGAAATCCACCCGCGAACAGATGCTCGCCGACTCCCTCGCCTTCGCCCGCACCCACCTGGGGCTGGAAGCCGAAGATGGCCATCGCAACTCCTTGAGCCACGTGCACACGAGTGAGATACGCGTCAGCGATGCACCTGCGAGCGATGACAACTCGAATTCCTGAACGCACAACGAACACCTGCACGAGCACCAACCGAACATAGAAAGGCAGGTCTGATTTGGCCTCCATCGCCTCCATCGGCACAGGAAACATGGGCACGGCACTGATCAAGGGGATCTTGAGCGCCGACGAGAAGCTCGAGGTTCGCGCGACGACCAATTCGGCCGCCTCGGCGAAGCGACTCGCTGAGGACCTCCCGAACGCCACCGTCACCTCGCTGGAA
Source organism: Brevibacterium sp. FME17 (assembly GCF_014897515.1). Classification (NCBI taxonomy): domain Bacteria; kingdom Bacillati; phylum Actinomycetota; class Actinomycetes; order Micrococcales; family Brevibacteriaceae; genus Brevibacterium; species Brevibacterium sp. FME17. The sequence continues at coordinate 146,854 of NZ_JABUYD010000004.1, read as the reverse complement.
GACGATGCCGAGGCCAACAGCAAGGCCGCCGATGGTGCGGACTTCGTCTTCCTCGGCGTCAAACCGTGGATGATGGCCGAGACACTGCGGGACCTGGCCCCGAGCCTGAACTCGACCACCGTGCTCGTCTCGATGGCGGCCGGCGTCGCGATGACCGACTTGGCCACGCTGGCTCCGCAGAACCCGATCGTGCGGATCATGCCCAACACCCCCAGCTCCATCGGGCACGGCGTCATCGCACTGGCACCCTCTGCCGAGGTGGACGAGACCACAGTGGACACACTGCGGACCCTGCTCTCGGGTGCCGGTCTCGTCGTGGCCCTGGACGAATCCGAGATCCCCGCCATGACCGGAATCTCCGGCTCGGGAGTGGCCTACTTCTTCCTCCTCGCCGAGACGATGATCGCCGCCGGCGTGAAGATGGGGCTGAACGAGGAGACCGCTAAGCAGATGGTCGTGGCCACCGCGGACGGAGCCGGTCGGCTCCTGACTGAGAACCCGGACCCGAGCGCACAGCGTCAGGCAGTGAGCAGCAAGGGCGGGACCACACTGGCCGGACTGCAGGCCTTCCTCGACGCAGGACTCTTCGACACCGCCGAGGCGGCTGTGCAGGCTGCAGGCAACCGCTCGCTTGAAATGGAGAAGGAGAACTCCGAAGTCATCAACGGCTGAGGAGCATCACGGCAGGGCCCCTGCCGACCTCGCGACGGACACCGCCTCGTGCCGGGTTCCGGCCGAGAGTTTGACCATGGCCGTGTTCAGGTAGGACTTTACGGTCGACTCCCGCAGACCCAGCGCTTCGGCGATCCGGGCATTCGACCATCCCAGCGCCACATGCGAAAGGATGTCGGTCTCCCTGGGGGAGAGGCTGACGGAGGGCGCCGGGTTCGGGAACAGATCCGAATTGTGGCCGGAGAGGATATCGGCCAGTCGATTCTCCACAACGGTCAGTCGCTGCCGCATCTCATCCTCATCGACCCCTGAGCGGATCGAGCGCAGTTCCGCATAGGTGCGGCGCAGAGCCTCCCTGCTCGAGGACTCGAGGTCGGAATACAGACGTTCCGGCTCCACGGGTTCCTCGGGCGGACGGGGCTGACCGAGCCGACCCAGATCCACCGACAACTGCCTGACGCGTTTGACCAGGTCACTCGTCTGCGGGGCCGCCGCATCGTAGTTCTTGCGGTGACCGCAGTAGATCATCCCCGTGACGTCACCGCCGCGCAGGGTCGGCACAGCGATGAGAACCTGGATCCCCTCGCCGAGGACCTGTTCGTCATAGTGGTGGGTGATAAAGGGATCGAGTCCGTAGTCTTTGGTCAGCTGCGGGGTGCCTTCGGTCAGCGCCCGTCCACCGAGTCCACGTCCGGTGCTGACGATGAGCGAGGACAGACGATCTTTGGCGCCTCCGGCCACCGCTTGCACGCAGACCTCACCCTCTTCGACCATGCCGCCGAAGACGACGTCACCGGTCCCGCTCCGATGTAGGGAGTCGATGGCCTCGACATAGAGTCGACGAGATTCGGCCTTGAGAGCCCGAGATTCCTTGGCTTTGACATCCATGTGAACAAGCTACCAACTTTCGGTGGTATTCCCCAGCGCCAGCTGAGAGTTAGTTTGAGGGTGTGTGATTCAGACCACTGATGCTCGACGCACGTTTCGAATGGAGAAGCAATGACCGATCCCGTGAGTACTCGGGTCGATTTCCTCGCCGAAGAGGAGAATCCCGATTTCAAAGCACTTAAGCGTAAAAGGTTCTCAGTGGTGATACCGCTGTCGATCGGATTCATGGCGTGGTACTTCTTCTACGTCATCCTCAGCACCTACGCGCACGATTTCATGTCCACAAAGGTCATAGGTGAGATCAACCTCGGGCTGATCCTCGGACTCCTGCAGTTCGTGACGACCTTTGCGATCACGATGTTCTACGTCTCGTTCGCAAACAAGAAGCTCGATCCGCCAGCATCGGCGATCCGTGAACGACTCCAGCAGCAGTCGGAAGGAACCACCCCATGAGCGCCATCGCCATCGGAGACCTGTTCGCCTCCGGCCTCGATAAAGTGTCCCAAGGCGTAACCGAGGTCGAGAACAACCCGATCCTCAACATCACGATCTTCGCAGCCTTCGTCGCGGTGACGATGTTCATCGTTCTGCGGGCCAGCAAGAACAACAAATCCGCCTCCGACTACTATGCGGGCGGTCGATCCTTCACCGGGCCACAGAACGGATTCGCGATCTCGGGCGACTATCTGTCCGCTGCTTCGTTCCTCGGCATCTGCGGAGCCATCGCGGTCAACGGCTACGACGGCTTCCTGTACTCCATCGGCTTCCTCGTCGCCTGGCTCGTCGCCCTGCTCATCGTGGCAGAGCTGATGCGCAACACCGGTAAGTTCACGATGGCTGACGTCCTCTCGTTCCGCCTCAAACAGCGCCCCGTGCGCATGGCCGCTGCGCTCTCAACCCTGGCAGTGTGCTTCTTCTACCTCCTGGCACAGATGGCCGGAGCAGGTGGCCTCGTGTCGTTGCTGATGGGCATCGACGGCAAGGTCGGCCAATCTCTCGTCATCGCCGTCGTCGGTGCTCTCATGATCATCTACGTGCTGGTCGGAGGCATGAAGGGAACCACCTGGGTCCAGATCGTCAAGGCGATCCTGTTGATCCTCGGAGCCTTCGCCATGACCATCTGGGTGCTCGCGCTCAACGGGTTCAACCTCTCGACGCTGCTTGCTTCAGCTGTTGAGAGCTCAAGCGTGGGAGAGGAGATCCTCAGTCCCGGTCAGCAGTACGGTGAGAACCCGCTGGACTTCATTTCCCTGGCCCTGGCCCTGGTGCTCGGCACCGCTGGCCTGCCACACGTCCTGATGCGCTTCTACACGGTGCCCTCGGCGAAGGAAGCTCGTCGTTCGGTAGTCTGGGCGATCTGGCTCATCGGCGCCTTCTACCTGTTCACCCTCATCCTCGGATACGGTGCGGCAGCACTCGTCGGTTCCGACGCGATTGAGAATGCACCGGGCGGAGTGAATTCCGCGGCACCGCTGCTGGCGCTCCACCTCGGCGGGCCCATCCTCATGGGCTTCATCTCGGCAGTGGCCTTCGCCACGATCCTCGCGGTGGTCGCCGGTCTCGCAATCACTGCGGCCGCGTCCTTCGCTCACGACATCTATGCGAGCGTCATCAAGAAGGGCAAGGTCGAAGACACCGAAGCCGAGGTCAAAATCGCGCGTCGCACGGTCGTCGTCATCGGTGCCGTCGCCATCATCGGCGGCATCGGAGTGCAAGGGCAGAACATCGCCTTCCTCGTGGCGCTCGCCTTCGCCGTCGCTGCCAGTGCGAACCTCCCGACGATCATCTACTCGCTGTTCTGGAAGCGCTTCACCACTCGCGGAGCGGTGTGGTCGATCTACGGCGGTCTGGGATCGGCGCTGGTGCTGATCGCGTTCTCGCCAGTCGTATCCGGTTCCGAGACCGCAATGATCCCGGGAGCCGACTTCGTGCTCTTTCCACTGTCCAACCCTGGAATCATCTCGATTCCACTCGGTTTCATCCTCGGCTGGATCGCGTCGATCACCGACAAGACCGTTGAGAACCCCGAGCTGGCAGCAGAGATGTCAGTCCGGGCCCACACCGGCTTCGGAGCAGAGGAGGCTGTCGAACACTGAGTATGGCGGCGTAAGCACGCCGTATGAGAGATATTCTTCTGAGGGGGTGGCTTCGGCCGCCCCCTCAGTCGTTGGTGCTGGCGCCCCTGCACATGCTGTGTGGCACCACCGTGTAAGAACCACATGCGAGACGATATACACTGGGGGAGTCGCCGGCAGAAACTGGCCTCCGGCGGATCATCTGCGCTGGTGAGAGCGAGTTGCGGTGACGATATGCGGGCGTAGCTTAATGGTAGAGCCTCGGCTTCCCAAGCCGATGACGCGGGTTCGATTCCCGTCGCCCGCTCTCTGTGACGTGTCGCGGCACCGGCCCGGCGATGCGTTGCCTGCTCTCTTATGGAAACTGCGCGGCCCGGCTGGTCCATCCGCGACATCCGGCGTTCGTGTCAGTGACCGAAAGTACGCTGTCTCCCATGATGGTCAATGACGATGAGCAGTTCTTTCGCGTTGCGCGAATGCATTCAGAACTTACCGGCATCGACTCGCAGCTTGAATCGATCGAGCGCAGGCGTGCCGTCGGTGTGGCGGTGACTCGGCTGGAAATGAGCCTGCCGATAGAAGCCGAGGACCGCACCGCCCTTGAGGATGAGGCGAGCGAGCTTCGAGCACGTGCCGCCGAACTCCAGCACGAACGAACCGCAGTGCAATGGCAGATGGTTCCTGAGTTTCTCACGCTGGCCGAGCTCGAGTTCTCACGGCTCGACTCGATCATCGGTTCCGGCGGCTGGGCCGACCTGCCCGAGCGGTGCTCTGACACTCTGGAGACTGTGACCCGGTCGTTCGTGGACCGACTGACCAATGCTGTCGACCAATGGAACCACGTCGGTGAGACCCTCACACAGTTCTCGTCGGGACTGCCAGTGACTGACAGCCAGCGGTCGACTCACGACGCAGACGCGTCAGCCGATTCCATTGCCACACGTATCGGTCCCAATGAACGCGGCAACTATCAAGGAATCGAAGTCGGCGGACGATCGGTGGAATTGGTCAGCAGACGTCGGGAGGCCGAGGGGTTCCTGGCCGGACTTGAGACCAGATTCCACGCCTTGATGAGCGAGGTCCGCACCCAGCTGCAGAGACAGGACGACAGCTCAACGGAAGTCGAACTCGAGCTCTCCTCAGCGCACGAGCGCCTTTGAAAGTCCGGCATAAGCCCGCCCTACGGCCGCCCGCCCTACGGCCGCCCGGCGAAGCGGCCCAGCAGCTCTACATGGCCGGCGACGATGAGGAGGTCCTGCTTCCCCACGCGCGTTGTAGGTTCGGCGTAGGTGAAGTCGCGGCCGGGGCTCTTGATGCCCACGATGGTGACCCCGTACTTGTCACGAACACCCGACTCGCTGAGGGTGAAGCCCTGAATCTCACGCGGTGGCCGCATCTTCACGACCGCAAAGTGGCCTTCGTCGAATTCGATGTACTCCATCATCCGCGAGCTCACCAGGTGCGCCACGCGTCGGCCGGCATCCGACTCGGGGTAGAGCACATGGTGGGCGCCGATGCGGTGGAGGATCTTGCCGTGCGAAGGGGAGATGGCCTTCGCCCACACCTGCCCCACGCCCAGATCGACGAGGTTGGCCGTCGTCAGCACGCTGTCTTCGATCGAGGTGCCGATGCCGACCACGGCCGTGGAGAAGTCACCTGCGCCCACCTGCCGCAGAGCATCGATGTTCGTAGCATCGGCCTCGACGACGTGGGTGAGCTTTCCGCTCCAGTCCTTGACCAGCTCGGCACTGTGCTCGATCGCCATGACCTCACGACCCAGCTTCGCCAGGGTGGCAGCGGTCGACGACCCGAAGCGTCCGAGTCCGATGACCAGGATTGAGGTGTGTTCGTTAGCCAACGACGGGCCTTTCTTCGGGATAGCGGTACAGGCGCACCGAGTCCTGCATGGACAGGGCTGCCGCCAGTGTAATCGTACCGAGACGACCGATGAGCATGATCACGGACAGACAGTACAGACCCGCATCATTGACAGTCGCTGACACCCCGGAGCTCAATCCGACCGTGCCGAAGGCCGAGATCACCTCGAACAGCACCTTGTCCAAGGGCTGGGCGCTGATCTGGAGCATCGTCAGAGAACCGATGAAGACGATGATCGCGCCGGTGAGCAGAACCGAGATCGAAAGCTTGATCGTCGATGAGGTCAGCCGTCGTCCGAAGACGTGCACGTCCTGCAGGCCGCGGGCCTCGGCGAACGCGGCAAGCACCAGCACAGCCACGGTCGTGACCTTGATGCCGCCGGCCGTCGACGACGAGCCGCCTCCGATGAACATCATCAGGTCCATGAGTAGGTGCGAGGACTGATTCATGTCCGCGATGTCAATGGTCGAGAACCCGCCCGAACGCGGCATCACCGCCATGAACAGGATCTCGACGAACGTGTGGCCCGCGTTCTTGTCACCCAGAGTGTCCGGGTTGGCTGATTCGAAGATGAGGAGGAACAGGAGGCCGATAGCCAAGACCGCGGTTGTCGTAGTCAACGTCAGCTTCGTGTGCAGATCCCACTTCTTCGGGTGGTTCCACTGGATCGCGATCATGAGGACGACGGGGAAGCCCAGGGCGCCGACGAAGACTCCGAGCATGAGCAGCGAGAGGATCCACGGGTCGGACGCGAAATAGGCACCGCCGCCGGGGTGGATGGTGAAGCCCGCGTTGTTGAACGACGAGATCGAGTAGAACACCGAGTACCACGCCGCATCGCCGATGCTCTCCCCACGAATGAGGAACCGTGGGAACATCAGCACAGCAAGAATCGACTCGGCGGTGAAGATGGTGATGACGACGGTCTTCAGCAGTGTGCCGACCTGACCCAGATTGAGCGCCGAGGTGGCCTGCTGGGCGATGAGGCGCTGCCTGACTCCCAGCCTCCGCGAGACCGCCATGCCCAGCACCGAGGCGAGAGTGAGGATGCCCAGGCCGCCGACCTGGATGCCGGCAGTGATGACCGAAATCCCGAAGTCAGACCAGTAGTTCTCCGTCACCACCGGAGTCAGTCCGGTCACGCAGACAGAGGAGACAGCTACGAACACGGCATTGGCAATGTGCTGGGCCTGCGACACCGAACCGGGATCGCGCATGCTCGCCGGCAGCATCAGGATGATCGCGAAGAATGCCACCACAGCAATGAATGAGCCGATCGCCAGTCGTGCAGGCGAGGCGACGGCGAGGTCGTCGACGAAGTCGCGGACCCATCGACCCGGGCGCAGGAGCAGGTCGAGACGCTGCGTGGAGTTCTTGGACACAAGATCCATGGTAGATCCCGCAGCATGCGAATCTCCGTAGGTGAGCCGTGCCATATAGCATGGTCTTCATGGCCGATAGCGATGTGTATGTCGTCTGGGACGATGCGGTGACCGGATACAACTTCGGTCCCAGCCATCCCATGCACCCCCTCAGACTTGATCTGACTGCGAAACTGGCCATGGACTTCGGCCTCTTCGACGCCGAGAACGTCCACGTCCACGGCGTGGGCGAGGTCGAAGAGGACACGTTGGCGAACCTCCACGACGCGGACTTCATCGCGGCGGTGAAGAAGATCGGCGACGGAACCGGTCTGAGCGACGAGGAAGCCGAGAAGTTCGGCATCGGCACCGAAGACGTTCCCGGATTCGAAAACATGCATGCCGCCTCGGCGATGCTGTTCCAGGGTTCGGTCGACTCGGCGCGGGCGATCATCTCCGGCGATTACCGCCACGCCGTGAACTTCACCGGCGGGATGCACCATGCGATGCCCGATCACGCGAGCGGATTCTGCGTGTACAACGACATCGCCGGAGCCATCACAGAATTCCTCAATGCAGGATACGAACGCATCGCTTACATCGACCTCGACGCCCACCACGGCGACGGTGTGGAGAAATTCTTCTGGGACGATCCGCGCGTGCTCACGATCTCGATGCACGAATCGGGGAAGTTCCTGTTTCCCGGCTCCGGCTATCCCGCCGACATCGGCGGACTGCGCGCGGCCGCCTCGGCGGCGAACATCGCGCTGCCGCCGCGCACACTCGACGCGGACTGGCTGCGTGCCTTCGACGCCGTGATCCCCGCGATCATCGGCGGATTCGAACCGCAGATCATCGTCTCCCAGCACGGCTGCGACGGACACCGCAGCGACCCGCTGACGCACATGCGTCTGAGTGTCGACGCGATGAGGGTGGCCACCGAATGGGTGCGGGACCTCGCCGCCGAACACACGGACGGAAAATGGCTGGCGACCGGGGGAGGGGGCTACGCGATCATCGACGTGGTGCCTCGCGTCTGGACCAACGTGCTTGCGATCTCCGCAGGACTCGACATCGATCCCGGCGCCCGCAGTCCCGGCCGTTGGGCCCACTATGCGCAGACGAAGACCGGGCGGGAAGCGCCACTGTCGATGACCGATGGCTTCGACGGCTCATTCACCCGCTGGACGAACGGTTTCGACCCCGAATCCGAACTCGACCGTGCCGTGATGGGCACTCGAAAGAGCCTGTTCCCATTCTTCGGGCTCGACGCCTACTTCGACTGAAGCCCGCGTCCTCGGGGATCATGGAAGCGACGCTGTGGATCTGGACACAGTTTTGGGAAAGCAGAGGCCCAAGCGATAGAATTGCACGGTTAGTTCAAAGGGTGGGCACCAGATGTTCACCTCCACCGACGATTACAAGGGGTACCCGCGTGGGCTCAGTCATCAAGAAGCGCCGCAAGCGTATGTCAAAGAAGAAGCACCGTAAGCAGCTTCGTAAGACACGCCACCAGCGTCGCAACAAGAAGTAAGACCGGCAGCGGTCCTACGCCCCCGCTCGAATTCGAATTCGGCGGGGTTTGTTGTCGCCCGATGAGGAGTGTGCAGTGGTCACATTGACCTTCCTGACACGCGCCGACTGCCACCTGTGCGAAACCGCCAGGGATGCCATCGCCGAGGCTGTGGCCGGCAGGGACGTAAGCGTGAGTGAAATCGACATCGACACCGATGACGATCTTGCCGGACAGTACGGCTGGGATGTCCCGGTCGTGTTGCTCAACGGTCGGCAGCACAGTTTCCATCGGGTCGATTCGGACCGGCTGTCCAAGGCCCTTGAGGCTTTGGGCGCATGAGATCGATTGAAGGAGTGACGCGTTTTCGTGGGCGAGATTCTGTCCGCCAACAGCATTGAGGGTGTCGTCCGCAAGGACGTCCCCGAACGCGTCATCTCCCGACTCCCGATCTATCTGCAGACGGTTGAGACGATCGCCGCAACGGGCCAGTCAACGATCTCTTCGGAGGCGTTGGCGGCCCGCAGTGGTGTGTCGTCATCGATTCTGCGCAAGGACCTGTCCCAGCTGGGACGCTCTGGTCGGCGCGGAGTCGGATACTCCTGCGAGGACCTCGCCTCGACTCTGCGCACCTTCCTCGGTCTCGACCGGGCGCGCACCGTTGCAATCATCGGCGCCGGTCGGCTGGGCTCAGCTCTGGCCGATTACGCAGGATTCAAACGCCGCGGACTCTCACTCACCGCAATCTTCGACACCGATGAGGCCAAGATCGGAACCGTGATCGGCACTCTTCCGGTCTCCGACCTCACCGAACTTGCCACCTGGCCCGAGGGCATCGACCTCGTGGTCATGGCAGTACCAGCATCCGCGGCACCAGCTGCGGCACGCATCGCCGCTGAGGCAGGCGTGCGCGGCATCCTGAACTTCGCACCCACCGTGCTCGACGCCCCGGATTCTATTCGTGTGCATCAAGTCGATCTGGCCAGTGAGCTGCAAGTACTCGCATACTATTCGGCGCTTGATTCGGCACCGCTCAACCCAGGTTTTGAGGAGCACAGGAATTGACTCTCTTGGTTCTCGGCATTTCCCATCAGTCGGCACCGATCGACATGTTGGACGCTCTCGCATTCGGCGCCGGTGAGGTCGGAGCATTACGCACCGACGCATTGGCCGGAGACAATGTGGAGGGACTCGCGGTTCTCTCGACGTGCAACCGCCTTGAGCTCATCGCCGACGTCACCGCCTTCCACGGAGGCCTCGCCGACTTGGGCAATGCCCTCGTGTCCTCCATCGACAAGGAATGGCAGGACATCGCTGGGCACTTCTACGCCCACTACGACACCCAGGCAATGGAGCATCTGCTCAAGGTCTCCTGCGGTCTCGACTCAATGGCGATCGGCGAAGCCCAGATCTTGGGTCAGCTGCGCTCGACATTCACCGAGTCGCTTTCGGCCGGGGCACTGACCTCCGACCTCTCCCATGCCCTGCAACAGGCCCTGCGAGTGGGCAAAAGGGCCCACTCGGAGACCGGCCTCGACGAAGTTGCACGCTCTCTTTTCAGCGCCGCACTCGAAGGCGCCCAGGCGCACATCGGATCCCTGCGCGCAGCGAACGCGTTGGTCATCGGCGCCGGTGCCATGTCCGGACTGGTCGTGTCGGGCCTGCACAAGGAGGGCGTAGCTCAGACCACGGTGCTCAACAGGACGGTGGACAAGGCAGAGCGCCTCGTCGCCGAGGTGGGCGGACGCGCCCGCGAACTGACCTCCCGGATCCTGGCCGAGGAGATCGCCGACGCCGATCTCATCGTCTCCTGCACCGGTGCCCGCGAAGTCGTCGTCACCCGCGAAGACATCCAGGCCGGTCTGTCGCAGAACCCCAAGGGTGCGGCGAACAAGGCATTCGTCGACCTCGCCCTGCCGCACGATATCGATCCGTCGGTGCGCGAGTTCGAGCACGTGGCACTGTTCGGTCTCGGCGAGATCCGGACCATGCTCACCAGTTCCGCGAACCAGCGGGACACCGCGGTCGTCGAAACTGTCGAAGCGGTGCGCGCGATCATCGCGGAGGAGCTGACCAAACTCGAGTCCGGTGCCAAGGAACGATCGGTCGCCCCCACCGTCACGGCACTGCGCACCCACGCCAAGGACGTGCTCGCCGCTGAGACGAAGCGTCTGGAGAAGAAGATCGGTGCCGAGGTTGACGACAAGGCCTTCGCCGAGATCCGCAAGTCCCTGCACCGAGTGGCAGAGAAGCTCATCCACACGCCGACGGTCAAGGTCAAGGAACTGGCCGTCACCAACTCGGACATCGACTACGCGCAGGCGCTCATGCAGCTCTTCGACTTGCCGACGAACAAGGTCGCCCACTCGATCACGAAGCCGGAGACCAAGGTGGCCACGGCCTCCAGCGCGAATCACGTCGAAGCCGACGGTGTGCGGCCGGTGGCCGACCATACCCTCGACATCGTCGAACCCGAGCACTACTCCGGTCGCACGATCCGCCTGGGCACGCGCCGCTCGAAGCTGGCACGTTCCCAGTCCACAGCGATCGCCCACCAGCTCGCGGCATTGACCGGCTGGCGCATCGAGATCGTCGAGGTCGTGACCGAAGGCGATGTCAACATGTCGCCGCTGACCGGCTTCGGCGGCACAGGCGTCTTCGTCTCCGCCGTCCGTCAGGCCCTGCACCAGGGCAAGATCGATATTGCCGTGCACTCGCTCAAGGACCTGCCCACCACTCCGGAGGCGGGTATCCAAATGGCCGCCATCCCACCGCGGGTCGATCCTGCCGATGTCCTCATCGGCCGTGACGGTCTGAGCTTCGCGCAGCTGCCGGGCGGCAGCGTCGTGGGTACCGGATCGCCACGTCGAGCCGTGCAGCTGCGTGCAGCAAGACCCGATATCGAGGTCCGCGGAGTGCGCGGAAACGTCGACACCCGCATCGCACATGTTCGGGACGGACGACTCGACGCCGTCGTTCTGGCCGCAGCCGGAGTCCGTCGCATCGGCCGCTTGGCCGAGGCCACCGATTCCCTCGACTTCACCACGATGCTCCCTGCCCCGGGGCAGGGAGCCTTGGCTATTGAGACAAGGGGCGCCGACAGCCCTTATGCCCTCGACAACGAGGTCATGGCTGCCGACGCCGAGGTCCGCGATCAGCTCAAGCAGCTCCACGATGAGACCACCGACCTGGCCGTGACCTGCGAGAGGGCGATCCTGTCCCGCGCAGAGGCAGGCTGCTCGGCCCCCATCGGTGCGCTGGCCACGATCGAGGGCTCGGAATTCGTCGTCGAAGCCGTCATGGCCGATGATGACGGGAACCTCGCCCGCACCAGGCAGAGCGCCCCACTGCCCGTGACTCCAGATGTGGATCTGGGCTCGAGCAGTGCCAACCAACTGTCGATCACCGGCAAGGAGCTGGCTCGGCTGGCCGACGAACTCGGCACCGCAGCGGCAGAGAACCTGCTGGGGCAGCTCGGCATCGATCCCGCGCAGTCCGCGGATCACCTCACCCCTGTCAAAGTCCAGGAGCAGGTATGACAACAGGCCAGGTCCAGCCCCGACGTCTTCTGCCCGCCTCACCTCGCGTCGTCTTCATCGGCAGCGGTCCCGGTGAGTCGGGTCTGATGACGATCCGGGGCGCCGACATCCTCGCGAACGCCGAGATCGTCGTCTACGACACCCACGTCCATTCGGAGATCGTCACCGCCTACGTGCCTCAGGCCACGGAGATCATCGAAGCCGCTCAGCTCGGTGCGACCGCCTCCACGCGGGGGCGCAAGCTCGCCGAACTGGCACGCCCAGACAAGACCGTCGTGCGGTTGAGCTCCGATGACGGAATCATCTTCACCCCGACCACGGCCGAAGCCGCCGTGTGCCGCAAGGCCGACGTCGAGGTTGAGATCGTCCCCGGCGTCGGACTCTCTGCAGCCACCTCGGCGTTCACAGGCACCGCGCTGACGACGAACCGTGTGCGCTCTGTCCGGTTCATCGAGGCCGGCCCGCAGACACATGTCGACGTGTCCCGGCACCGCAACACCACCCATGTGCTCACAGGCACCACGTCCGACCACGAACAGGCGATCCGCTCCCTGCTCGACGACGGTTGGGACGAGGGCACGAAGGTGCTCCTGGGATGGGGCATCTCCACGACCGATCAGACGAGCGTGGAGACCACGTTGGGGCAGGCCCTGACAATGGCACAGACCGGCGGAGATCGTATGGTGGTCATCATGGGACAGGGTGTGGAATCACGAGGCGAACTCAGCTGGTTCGAGACCAAACCGCTCTTCGGCTGGCAGGTCCTCATCCCGCGGACGAAGGAACAGGGCACTTCCACCGCCGAGGCGCTGGGTGAGCTGGGTGCTGTGGGCACAGTTGTCCCCACCATCGCCGTCCAACCCCCGCGCACTCCGACTCAGATGGAGAAGGCGATCCGTGGCCTCGTCGACGGATCCTACGAATGGGTCGGCTTCACCTCCGTCAACGCTGTCCGCGCAGTGCGCATGTGGTTCGAGGACTTCGGCCTCGATTCCCGTTCGCTCTCCGGCGTCAAGGTTGCCGCCGTCGGCGGCCGCACCGCTGCCGCACTCATCGACTGGGGCATCACCCCCGACCTCGTTCCCGACGGCGAACACTCGGCACGCGGCCTGGCCGCAGCCTGGCCGGACTACGTCGACGACATCGACCCCATGAACACAGTCCTGCTGCCGCGCGCCGACATCGCCACCGAGGTGCTCGTCGCCGGACTGCTGGAGAAGGGCTGGGACCCGGACGACGTCACGGCCTACCGGACTGTGCGGGCTTCACCGCCTCCCGCTCCCATCAGGGAAGCCATCAAGGCTGGAGACTTCGACGCATTCCTCTTCACCTCTTCATCCACGGTGCGCAACCTCGTCGGGATCGCCGGAAAGCCTGCAGCCACCTCGGTGATCTGCTGCATCGGACCGGCCACGGCGAACACCGCGGCCGAGCACGGACTGCGTGTCGACGTCCTTGCCGAGGAAGCCAACCTCACCTCACTCATCGACGGATTGGTCGAATTCGCGATGTCCTCACGCGAGGACGACTTGGCGGCGGGAACCACCCCGACGCGCCCCAGCCAGAAGCGTCGCAGAAAGAAGGCCTGACATGACATTGGTCCCTGGAACTGTTCGGCCCCGTCGTCTGCGGACGACTCCGGCCCTGCGTCGGCTTGTCTCGGAGACGCGCCTGGACCCGGCCGATCTCATCCTGCCCATGTTCGTCAAGGAGACCCTGAGCGAACCGGCGCCTCTGAACTCCATGCCCGGAGTCGTCCAGCACACCCTGGACTCACTGCTCGAGGCGGCCAATGAGGCTGTGGACTCCGGAGTCGGCGGGCTGATGCTCTTCGGAATTCCGGAACACAAGGACAATGAGGGTTCTCAGGCCAATGATCCCGAGGGCATCCTCAACCGCGCATTGACGCTGCTGCGGGACAACCTCGGCGATACGACGGTCATCATGGCCGATCTGTGCCTCGACGAGTTCACCTCCCACGGACACTGCGGAGTCCTAGATTCCGAGGGCGGCGTCGATAACGACGCAACGTTGGAGCGCTACGCCGCTATGGCTGTGGCGCAGGCCAAGGCCGGAGCCCACGTGGTGGGACTCTCCGGAATGATGGACGGACAGGTTGGCGCCTGCCGGGAGGCTTTGGACCTCGAGGGCTTCATCGACGTCGTCGTGATGGCCTACTCCGCAAAATACGCCTCCGCGTTCTTCGGACCTTTCCGCGAGGCCGTGGATTCGGAGCTCCAGGGCGACCGGAAGACCTACCAGCAGGACCCCGCGAACGGTCGTGAGGCCATGCGTGAACTCGACCTCGACCTGGCCGAAGGTGCCGACATCGTCATGGTCAAGCCCGGACTGCCCTATCTCGATGTCCTCGCCGAGGTGGCCTGTGAGTCACCGGTGCCCGTGTGGGCATACCAGGTGTCGGGGGAGTACGCGATGATCGAGTTCGCGGCCGCGGCCGGAGCCATCGAACGCGAACGCGCGATCGACGAATCACTCATCGCCTTCAAGCGTGCCGGTGCCGACGCTATCCTCACCTACTGGGCCACAGAAGTTGCGCAGCGACTCAACTCAGACACACCAGGTGGGGCACACTGATGAGCGAGCCACGTTGGCTGAGCGAACCTGATCAGAAGGCCTGGAGAAGCTATCTCACCGGTTCACAGCTGCTGACGGTGCAGCTGGACAAGGAGCTGCGGGACAGTCACGGAATCGGCCTGCCCGAATACGAGATCATGGTCCGGCTGAGCGAACATGAAGACCGGACGATGCGGATGGCTCTGCTCGCGATGGACACGACCATGTCACGCTCCCGTCTGACCCACAGCGTGGCCCGGATGGAGAAGAAGGGGCTCCTCGAGCGCTTCTCGATCGCCGAAGACGGACGCGGAGTCAACTGCCAGATGACCGAGGCTGGCTGGAATCTCCTCGTCACCATGGCACCCTCCCATGTGGAAAGCGTCCGCGATCACCTCGTCGATCTGCTCGACCCGGAGGAGATGGCGACGCTGGGACGTGTCTTCGGCAAGGTCACGGCTCATATGCGTGAGATCGGGAAGGGACCAGTGGATACACCACCGATCGATTCCGAACCTTCGACCCCTGGCAGCTGACCGGACCCCTTCCACCTGAGCACGACCTGCGCGGCCGAGCGAACCGACTCTACTAATATCTGAACCGACCATCGATCCGGCGACTTCTTCAGGAGAACCCATGAAACACGAGACTGCGAAGTCGGCCGCGCTGTTTGAGCGCGCCGAACATGTCATCCCCGGTGGAGTGAACTCCCCGGTGCGGGCCTTCAAAGCCGTCGGAGGCACCCCGCGCTTCATCACCTCGGCGACCGGAGCCTGGCTGCGCGATGCCGATGGCAACGACTATATCGACCTCATCGGTTCGTGGGGGCCCATGATCATGGGCCACTCCCGACCCGAGGTGGTTGCCGCTGTGCAGGAAGCCGCCGTCAAGGGCTTCTCATTCGGAACCCCGTCGACCGGTGAGGTCGAACTCGCCGAGGAGATCGTCGCCCGCGTCGAACCCGTCGAACAGGTGCGGCTCGTGTCTTCGGGCACCGAGGCGACCATGAGCGCCATCCGGCTGGCCCGTGGATACACAGGCCGGGCGAAGATCGTGAAGTTCGCCGGCTGCTACCACGGGCACGTCGACGCGCTTCTGGCCCAAGCCGGATCCGGTCTGGCCACCTTCTCCCTTCCCGATACCCCGGGCGTGACCGGTGCCCAGGCTTCGGACACGATCGTCGTCGACTACAACGACGCGGCCGGCCTGGAGGCGGTCTTTAACGAACACGGTGATGAGATCGCCTGCGTCATCACAGAAGCCAGCCCCGGAAACATGGGCGTCGTGCCTCCCCGAGACGGCTTCACCAACACCATCCGCCGCCTGACCAAGGCCCACGGAGCACTGATGATCAGCGATGAGGTGATGACCGGCTTCCGCGTCTCGGCCGCGGGCTGGTACGGCCATGAAGCTGAAACACTCGGTTACCCGGATGGACCTGCCGACCTGTTCACATTCGGCAAGGTCATGGGCGGCGGCTTCCCGGCCGCGGCCTTCGGCGGACGAGCCGACGTGATGGAGCATCTGGCACCGACGGGCCCGGTGTACCAGGCGGGAACCCTGTCCGGAAACCCCGTGGCCACCGCCGCCGGACTGACTACACTCCAACTGACAACAGAACTCGATGTGTACTCACACATCTCACGCGCCGCGGACATTCTGCGGCCCGCAGTCGCTGCCAGCCTCGAGTCCGAAGGGGTCGAGCACACCATCCAGTCTGCGAACTCGATGTTCTCCGTCTTCTTCACCGACCGTGAGGTCACCAACTACGACGATGCCAAGACGCAGAACGTCGACCGTTACTCTGCGTTCTTCAATTCGATGCTCGAGTCGGGCATCCACATGCCGCCGAGCGCCTTCGAAGCCTGGTTCCTGTCCTACGCACACACCGATGAGATCCTCGATCGGATCGTCTCGGCACTGCCTGCCGCAGCCAAGGCCGCAGCCGGTGTGCCCAACGCGCAGGGGAACTGATGACGAAGATCCACCTGGTCAGGCATGGGGAGGTCGACAACCCCGAGGGAATCCTCTATGGTCGGTTGCCGAACTTCGGTCTGACCGACCGTGGTCATGAGATGGCCCGTCGCGTCGGCGAGCACTTCGCCGCCGCCTCGGTGACCCCGGACGAACTCGTGTGCTCCCCGCTGCTGCGGGCACAGCAGACGATCACCCCGCTGCGTGAGCGACTGGACATGCCGGTCTTCACCGATGACCGTGTGATCGAGGCCGCGAACTCCTTCGAAGGGCAGAAGGTCAACGCCCGACGCATGGCCGAGCCGCGCAACCTGGTGCGTCTGTACAACCCGCTGACCCCGTCCTGGGGTGAGCCCTACAAACAGATCGTGCTGCGGATGCAGGCAGCCATGGCCAGCCTGCGTGCCAAGCTCGACAAGCACGGGCTCGAGGCCGAGGGAGTCATCGTCTCCCACCAGCTTCCGATCTGGATGACACGCCTGGCGGGGGAACACCGTTCGCTCGTCCATGACCCGCGGAGACGGGAATGTGACCTGGCTTCCATCACCAGTTTCACATTCGAATCGTCCACACTTGTATCCGTGAGTTACGAGAGCATCTGTGCAGATCTGCAGCCAAAGCAATCGGTGGCCGGAGCATGAATGCCCGCAATCCGCTGAACCGCCGCACCCTCCTGACCGGCCTGATCGCCGGCACCGCTGTGGTGCTCAGCGCCTGCAGCGAAAATGACGAACTGGCCGATCAGGCCGGGTCCGATCAAGGATATGTGTCCGGGTCCGGTGTCGTGTCACAGGTGGCCAAGGACAAGAGGGGCGACCCACTCGAGCTCAGCTTCGAGACACTCGACGGAAAGTCGATGTCGCTGGCCGACCTTCGACCCACGCCGGTCGTCATCAACCTCTGGTACGCGGCCTGCCCGCCGTGCCGGAAGGAAGCCCCGGCCCTGAAATCCCTGTCCGAGAAATTCGGCGACGAGGTTCAGTTCCTCGGCGTCAACGTCCGCGACCAGGAGGCCGCTGCCAACGCCTTCGTCTCGAACTACCAGGTGCCCTACGCCAACATGCTCGACACCAACGGAGACATGGTGGCTCTGCTCTCGGGAGTCCTCCCGCCGCAGGCCACACCCTCGACCGTCGTACTCGATGCGAAGGGCCGTGCCGCGGCCCGAGTCGTCGGAGAGGTCGATGAGTCGACGCTCAAGGGCCTCATCGAGGACGTGCAGGCGGAGTGAGTGGAATCGGGGCGGACTTCGCCCAAACGGTTCTCGACGGGCCGCTGCTTCTGGCCGCCGGCGCGGCCGCACTGGCCGGACTCGTCTCCTTCGTCTCACCCTGCGTCCTCCCGTTGGTCCCCGGCTACGTCGGCTATGTCACGGGACTGAGCGGATCCTCGCTCAAGGACAAGGAATCTTGGCGGGTGGTCGTCGGGATCGCGTTGTTCGTCCTCGGATTCACCGTTGTCTTCGTTCTGCTGGGAACCGGTTTCTCGGCCCTCGGCGCACTGTTCTCACAGTGGCAGGGCGTGCTCATCAGGATCCTCGGCGTCATCGTCATCATCGCCGGTTTCGTCTTCATGGGCGGTTTCGGACTGCTCCAGAGGGAACACCGGATCCGGGCCCGGCCCAAGGCGGGACTGTGGGGTGCGCCCGTGCTCGGCGCGACCTTCGCACTCGGCTGGGCACCATGTGTCGGACCGACCCTCTCAGCTGTTCTGTCGATGTCGGTGAGCTTCGGCGGCGACGGAGCCATCTGGCGCGGCGCGATTCTGGCATTCGTGTACTGCCTGGGACTGGGCATCCCGTTCATCCTCCTGGCAGTGGCGATCCACAAAGGCGCCGGACGGCTGACCTGGGTGCGCAGACACCAGGCGGCAATCGTCCGTGCCGGCGGCATCATGCTCATCGTGTTGGGCGTTCTCATGGCCTCCGGGCTGTGGAACGCGTGGATGACATCTCTGCAGGGTCTGATCTATGATTTCGAAGTGGTGATCTAGTGGCGAAGAAGACCGCCGACAAACAGGCTGTGACGCAGCCGCAGCTGGGATTCATCGGCATGTGCCGGTGGGCTTGGCGTCAGCTGACGACGATGCGGGTGGCTCTGATCCTCCTCCTCGTTCTCGCCATGGCCGCAATCCCAGGTTCCCTGTTGCCTCAGCGCATCCAGGACCCGGGCCGGGTCACCACGTTCCTCGAATCCAATGGCGCCTGGGGTCAGTTCCTCGACACGATCCAGATGTTCGACGTGTACTCCTCGATCTGGTTCTCCGCGATCTATCTGCTGCTGATGATCTCGCTCATCGGCTGCGTGATTCCACGCTCGGCCCAGCATTGGAAGGCCATGCGTTCGGCCCCTCCAAAGGCGCCGAGGCGGTTGGGTCGGATGCCCGGATACGAAACCTTCACCTCGGCGACCGGATCAGCCGAATCCCGCGAAGCCGCGGATCAGGACTTCCTCACCACCGCTCAGGCTCGGCTCAAAAGGCTCGGCTACCGCACGGTGCGCCACGATGACCATGTGTCTGCCGAACGCGGCTACCTGCGCGAGACCGGCAACCTGGTCTTCCATATCGCACTCCTCGTTGCCACCCTGACGATGGCGATCGGATCCCTGTTCGGCTACCAGGGCCAGCGCATCCTCGTCGAGGGGGAGACTTTCACGAACTCACTGGTCGCCTACGACTCATTCGAGCCCGGCTCCTATTACAACGCGGACTACTTGCCGGACTTCCGGCTCAAACTCGACAGCTTCGAATCCACCTTCGACGATGAGGCCCCTGGCAGCCAATTCGGTCAGCCCCGCACCTTCGACGCAAAAGTGACGGCCACCGCGGGCGGGAAGAGCGAGAAGCACACGCTGCGCGTCAACGAGCCCGTGCGCGTAGGCGGCACGGGCGTCTACCTGACCGGAAACGGCTACGCGCCGGAGGTCACGGTCAAGGACGCGAAGGGAAAGGTCGTGCATTCGGGGCCGCAGGTATTCATCCCCGATGGCGGCGACCCGGGATATACTTCCGAAGGCGTCATCAAGGTCCCTGACTCCGCCGGAACCCAGATGGGCTTCGTCGGTGTCTTCCTGCCGACAGCGACTCAGGACGAGAACGGCGAACTGGTCTCCAGCTTCGCCGAACTGCGCAACCCCTACCTCGTGATGAGCGGATACACCGGTGACCTGGGCCTCGACAACGGAACCCCGCAGTCGGTGTACACGATCGATGCCGAGAACATGACGGAGATGACCGACTCCGCGGGCAACCCTCTGCTCATCCAACTCGCCGAGGGTGAGACCCAGAAACTGCCCGACGGCGGCTCGGTGACCTTCGACGGGGTCAAACGCTATATCGCCGTCGACATCTCCCAGGACCCGACGCAGGGTCTGATGCTGGCCAGCGCGATCGCAGTGCTGCTGGGACTCGGCCTGTCCCTGTTCATCCCACGCCGACGCATGTGGGTGCGCATCAAGGACGGTCAGGTCGAAATTGCGGCTCTTGCCCGCGGTGAAGACCAGATGGTCGAACGGGCGGCGCAGGATCTGGCGAAGGACCTTGCCGACAAACCAGATGCTGATCCCGAGTCCCATCCGGGGAGCCGGATTGCCAGTGACGACGAATGATTAGCTTTAGGTACTACGCGGAGTAGAATTGTCGCGGGTCGACCCCGATGCGGGCGGCTCGAACACAGCAACAGCACAGCAACCCAACACAAATGGAAGAGCACCGCTGGTGCGGAGGATGTATGGACGTCAACACTGACCTCGCAATGTGGTCGAACCAGCTCATCATCTCGGCGATGATCGTCTACGCCGTCGCCATGATCTTCTATGCCTTCGACCTGTTCGGCGGGCGCGAACTCAAACAGAGCGAAGTCAGCGCGACGAGTGCAGCCAAACCTTCGAACGTGCGACGCACGAACAGGAAGACCGCGACGGCCCTCCTCGATCCGCCGGAGACGGGCGTTTCGGCCGAGATCACGACCGGTTCGCGCAAACAGAGGCCTCGGCGCGGTGCCCGGATCGGCACATCGCTCCTCGTCCTTGCCGGGCTCCTACATGTGGCAGCTGTGCTCACCCGTGCGCTGTCCGTGATGCGTGTGCCGTGGGGCAACATGATGGAGTACGTCCTCACCGCCACCGCGATCACCGTGATCGTCTTCCTCATCGTCAACGTGAAGAAGGACATCCGCTACCTGGGAACCATCGTCGCAGGGGGAGTGCTCCTGTGCCTGGGGCTGGCCATCACTGTGTTCTACACGCCGGCCGCGAAGCTCATCCCAGCGCTCGACTCATACTGGATCGCCATCCATGTGCCTATTGCGATCCTGTCGACGTCGCTGCTCTACATCTCCGCGATCCTGGCCCTGTTCCAGATCCTCAAGGACAGGTACGAGACCAAGAACCCGAAGTGGCTGCAGTTCATGCGCCGCATGCCTGCGAGCATCGATCTGGAACGCTTCTCCTACACGATCGCAGCGGTCGGCTTCATCACCTGGACGTTCACCCTCATCGCCGGTGCCATCTGGGCCGAGGTGGCCTGGAGCCGCTACTGGGGCTGGGACTCGAAGGAGATCTGGACGTTCGTCGTCTGGGTCGTCTACGCTGCCTACCTGCATGCCCGCGCCACTCGCGGCTGGGGACCGACGAAGGTGGCCGTACTCAACCTCATCGGCATCGCCACCGTGATCTTCAACTTCACCGTCGTCAACATGTACTTCAACGGCCTGCACTCCTACTCAGGCCTCAGCTGATCAGCAGCCGCGGCCGAACAGTAGTCACGGCCGATCAGTAGTCAGCGGTGATCCGCTGCCAGCGCTGAGCGATTGATGCTCAGCGCTGAACTGTTTCCAATGTTGAGCGACGACGCTTGACTGTTGGGCCGGCGCCGGAGGAGTATCTCAGCCGTAACGTGATGATGGGTCCTCGGCCACTGGATAGCCGCCTTCCGCCTTGCAGGGCTATTTATGAAGAGTCCAATCAGGCGGATGTCTGCGTCGCGTGGCGCCTCCAGCAGCGGGTGACGAGCGCTGGATCGAGTCTGAACACGTTCGTGCGCCGTAGTTCTGTTCTCTGTGCTGACATCCTGAAGGGGGAGATATCTAGCTCCCGCGCAAGCCTCGTCTGCAGTCAACAAGCGTTCGTCTTAGACGGGCGACGGACAGCGGTGCTCAGTGGGCAACAAGAGCCTCAGACCAGCGCTCAGACAGACCAGCGGAGCTTAGGATCCAAAGGGATCAAGCCCGCCAAGCAGCATCAGCAAAGCTTCAGCCCGCGAACTCAGTTCGAGCGGCCGCGACCTTCGCCGGTGGAGCCGCCTGAACCATGATCGTCGGTGTCGGCAGAGTGAGTGTCGGAATCGGTGGAGGAAGGCTTGTCATCAGCGTCGGGAGTCTTGTCCGCGGGGTTCTGCGCCTCAGGAGCGTGCTTTCCGAGCTTGACGTCGCGATCGATCTTCCGCAGATAGTCCTCGTCATCGTCTGGGGCGCTGGGGCCGCGACGGCGAGGTGCAGCTGTGGGCTTGTCCTCGGATCCGCGTCCGAAGGCGTACCAGAGGATGAAGCCGATCACCGGGATGCACAGAATGATGATTGCCCAGACGGGTTTGGGCAAGACTCGGATCAGACCACGATCGCGCAGAAGGCAATCGAAGAGTCCGTACAGTGTGACCGCCGCCGCAAGGACGATCGCGGCAATGAGTATTCGAGCCATGCACCCAGGATAGTCCACTAACCTGAACACCGGCCCACACCGGCGGTGATGAATCACTGATGTGGACGGACTAAAATAGGTGCAATGCGCAACTTCTGGATCTATACATTGGCCCGTCTGGGCATCATCGTCGCCGTCGGACTGATTCTGCAGCCATTCCTCGGGTTCAACCTCGTGATGGCGATGGCGGCAATCGTCATCGGAGCCATCCTCAGCTACCTCTTCCTGGGCAGCATGCGGGCCAAAGTGGCAGACGACATCGAGAAGCGTGTGGCGAAGCGAGCCACGAGCCCCAAGCGGAAGAGCGCTGACGAGGACACAGAAGACCGCATCGTCGACGCAGAGAACGTCGACGAAGAGAACTGAGCCGGGTTACAGAGCCAGTCCCAGTCCCATCAGAGCGGCGAAGGCCAGAGCCGTGAGGCCCGTAGATTTGATCGGCGGGATGAGACCGGGGCCTGTGGTCCCACGCAGCACCGTCTTCAGCGGGCTGAGCGCGAGCACCAGTGCGAGGATGGCCAGTGCGACGGCTGGATGCCCATCGAGGATGGCCAGGACCAGCAGCGCGAAGGGTACGAGTACGAGGCTGGCATATGCGATCCGAGCCCGGTTGTCGCCGAAGCGCACGGCCAGAGTGATCTTATCGGCCTCGATGTCGGTCGGGATGTCGCGCAGGTTGTTGACCATGAGCACCGCCGAGGCGAGTGAACCGATGGCAATCGCACCTGCCCAGCCGCTGAGGCTGAGTCCGCCGACCTGCATCCACATCGTGCCCAGCGTGGCCACAAGGCCGAAGAAGACGAAGACGAAGACTTCACCCAGCCCCATGTACCCGTAGGGCTTCTTGCCGCCCGTATAGAACCAGGCGGCGGCCACAGCGGCGGCGCCGACGATGAGGCACCACCATGCCTGTGCGATGAGCACGAGAGCGATTCCGGTGACCCCGGCGATGCCGAAGAATAAGAACGCCGCCCTTTTGACCGCGCTGGGTTCGGCGAGTCCGGTCGCTGTGAGGCGGACTGGGCCGACGCGGACATCATCTGTGCCGCGGACGCCGTCGGAGTAGTCGTTGGCGAAGTTCGACCCGATCTGCAGGCAGAGCGAGACGATGAGGGCCAGTACGGCACGGAGGAAGATCTGCGGCAGCGAATAGTCGTGGCCGTTGCGCGTGTAGTCACCGATGATGAATGAGGTGAAGCCGCCGACAGAGCCGATTGCGGCACCGGTGCCGATGAGAACAGGGGCCACAGCCAGCGGCAATGTTCGTAATCGGGCTCCGGAGATCCACTGCGCTGCAGTTGCCATTGGGCTGGATGCCTTCCTCATGAGAATTGGAACCGTCTCATATTACCGACAGTTCACTTAATAGGGTATTCGGGTGCTGGGCCTCAGCTGTTATCTGTCTCAGCCGACTCAGCCAGCTCAGCCGACTCAGCCAGCTCAGCCGACTCAGCCAGCTCGGCCGCAAGCCGGGCGGCAGCCTGCCGGTCGGGCTTACCGATCGAGCGACTGGGGATCTCTGGGACGCAGAAGACCAGCCGCGGCAGAAGTTGGCCCTGCATTCCGTGGTCGAGTCTGGCCAGCCTTCGCGCGAACTCACGTGGTGAACCCATCGTCTCGGTCAGGTCAGCGGGCGTCTGACCATCGATGCGGACGAGGGCGACAAGCAGTTTCCCCCACTCCTCATCGGGCACCCAGGTCACGAGCACCTCGGCGATTCCATGGTGCTGCCAGGTGGGCAGGAGCCCGGTCTCGAGGGCATGTGGTGAGACGTTCGTGCCGCCGGAGACGATGATGTCATCGGCACGGCCGAGCACCGTGAGTACCCCATCGTCCAGCCGACCCAGATCGCTCGTGTGCATGGTCCGACCACCGTTGGCGCCGGTGGTCAGGCCGGGGCTGTCGACGGGGACGATGTTCCCCTCGGCTGTGATCTCGACGTAGGAATCGGCGACGACGCCTCCACTCAGGTTGATCGTCGAGGACTCGGTGATCGTGATTTCGACACCGTCGAAGGGAACCCCGTTGTACACGCACCCACCTGCGGTTTCGCTCATCCCGTAGGTGCGCATGATGTGCAGGCCTCGCGCATCGGCGCGCTCGAGCAGCGCCGGTGAGATTGCGGAACCGCCGAGGAGGATGGCGTCGAATTTCGCTGCCGCAAGTGTGGCTCGTTCGCCTGCAAGTACCCGGTGCAATTGGGTGGGCACCAGCGACGTGTAGGTCGGCCGTTGGCCGGCACGGGCGAACAGACGCTGCGCCTCGTCGGCGAAGGAGCCGGCGGTGAAGGTCGCCGAAGTGGTCCTGATCGGTTCCCGTCCCGCGAGCCGGGCGCGCAGCTCCACTTGGAACCCCGCAATGTGGTTGATGGGCAGGCTCAGATGCCAATCGCCGGGCCCGGCAAGGGACCGTTCTGTGGCCCTCGCCGAGGTGGTCAGGGCCTCGGCGGACAGGGCGACGGCCTTGGCCGTGCCCGTCGAACCCGAGGTGAAGAGCACCAGCGCCGGCGCCCGGCCTGCACCTCTCCACTGTCTGGGAGCCACCTCGGTGATGGCGGCATCACGGGTGCGGGGCAGGACGAGGATCGACCGGCCGTCCAAGGCACGATCGATTGCACTGGGCAGATCCTCAACGGACTGTGCGTTCATCAAGGGGAGTGCTCAGTAGTACCAGGGGTAGGGGGACCAGTCGGGGTCGCGCTTCTCCAGGAAGGAGTCACGGCCTTCGACGGCTTCGTCGGTCATATACCCCAGACGGGTGGCCTCACCTGCGAAGACCTGCTGACCCATGAGGCCGTCATCGAGGAGGTTGAACGCGAACTTCAGCATCCTCTGGGCGTTGGGGGACTTGCCGAGGATCTCCTTGGCCATGGTCAGCGCCGCGGTCTCCAGGTCCTCGTGGTCGACGACCTCGTTGACGGCGCCCATGTCTGCCATGTCCTGGGCCGAGTAGGTGCGACCGAGGAAGAAGATCTCGCGGGCCTTCTTCTGTCCGACCATCTTCGCCAGGTAGGCAGACCCGTAGCCGGCATCATAGGAGCCGACATCGGCGTCGGTCTGTTTGAACTTCGCATGCTGGCGGGATGCGATGGTCATGTCGCAGACGACGTGGAGGCTGTGACCGCCGCCGGCAGCCCAGCCGGGGACGACGGCGATGACGATCTTGGGCATGGTGCGGATGAGCCGTTGGACCTCGAGGATGTGGAGGCGACCGGCGCGGACCGGGTCCACGGACTCGCGGGTCTCCCCGGAGGCGTACTGGTAGCCCGAACGGCCGCGGATGCGCTGGTCGCCGCCGGAGCAGAATGCCCAACCGCCGTCGCGTGAGCTGGGGCCATTGCCCGTGAGCAGGACCGCGCCGACGTCCGAGGTCTGGCGGGCGTGGTCGAGGGCCCGGAAGAGCTCGTCGACGGTGTGGGGGCGGAAGGCGTTGCGGATATCGGGACGGTCGAAGGCAATGCGCACGCATCCCAGGTCGGTGCCGTCGGGTTTGACCGCGCGGTGGTAGGTGATGTCGGTGAAGTCGAATCCGGAGACTTCACGCCACTGAGAGGGGTCAAAGATTTCAGAAACCGTCATGACCCTAACCCTATCGTCTGTCGCCTGACAGATAGGGTTGCTCCATGGCTGATATGCAGCAGGTTCCCGAGTCGATCACTGAGCTCGTGCCGAATTTCCACGTTCTCTCCCTCCCCATGGTGACCCGATTTCGCGGTATCACCGAGCGCGAGGTCATGCTCTTCGAAGGACCTGATGGGTGGGCGGAGTTCTCCCCGTTCACCGAATACGAGGCAGTCGAATCCTCTCGTTGGCTGGGGGCCGCACTCGAGTTCGCGGGACTGCTGCCCGGAGTCGCACGGCCAGGAGCGACCAAGGCTGGGCCCTCGGGATCTGGTGCCCAGTCCGGAGCTGCCCAATCCGTTGCCGTCAATGCGACCCTGCCTGCGTGCGCGACCTCCGAGGTTGAGCCGATCATGGCGCACTACGGACCCGTCGGCACGGTCAAGGCGAAGGTGGCCGAATACGGAATCGACTCCCTGCCCGCTGACCTCGAGCGACTGCGCGAATTCCGGCGGCTGTTCCCCACGACGACTCTGCGCCTCGATGCCAATGCCGGCTATACGCTGACCGAGGCGCTCGTCGCCTGTGCCGAGTTTGCGGCCTTCGACCTGCAGTACTTCGAACAGCCCGTCACGGCTGTCGAGGAGATGGCGAAGTTGCGCGAACAACTCGCTGACCAGGGACTTCCCGTGGTCCTGGCCGCGGATGAGTCGATCCGCAAGGCCGATGATCCGTTGCGCGTGGCAGAGCTGGGAGCCGCCGAGGTTGTCATCGTCAAAGTCCAGCCCTTGGGTGGGATCGCTGCAGCGCGCGCCGTCCTCGAAGCCTGTGGCCTGCCCGCTGTGGTGTCATCGGCATTGGAATCATCCGTCGGGTTGGCTGCCGGTGCTCAGCTGGCGGCAACGTTGCCGCGCACACCCCGGAGCCGTGAGCTCCTGGGCGAACACCCTGCCTGCGGTCTGGGCACAGGGCGGCTGCTTGCTCAGGACGTTGTAGGCCCTGAGCTGAGCCTGAACCCGGTCGACGGTCAGATCCCAGTGACGCGAATCGTCCCGGACCCACAGCGTTTGGAGAGGCTGGCGGTGGATCCGGGACGATTCGACTGGTGGTCGACGCGACTGCAGGAGACCTGGAGCGCTCTGCGAGCGTCGCTGCTCAGTTCGGGGTCGTGAGGTTGGTCAGCTCATTGTCGTGAGGTTGGTCAGCCCGCGTTCTTGACGGCTTCGACGAATGTCTTTGCGGTCTTGGTGACCGAGTCTGCATCCCCTGCATCGGCGATATTGGCGGCGGTGACGAGGTTGTTGCCGACGCGGCTGGTGACGGTGTCGGTGTCGAGGACCGTCTGACCGCCGGAAGAGATCTTGGCACGGACTCCGACGGTCTCGTCGGCACCATCGACAACGGCATCGAAGGTCTCGTAGTTCATTTTCATATCGATGCCTTGGGTCTTGACAGTCACGTCGCTGCACTTCTCGGCGACCCTGGTCGAGTTCTGCAGTTGTGAGCCGGCAGCCTTCTCATCGGCCAGGCTCATCAGTGAGACGCTCATGGTGTTGTCCGCAGAGGTTCCCGCGAGCGTGGTGCCGTTGCCTGCCTCGCTGGCGTTGAGAGCCGACAGTGCGAGGTCCTTGCATTCAGCAGGTTCGTATTCCGCTTTTTCGAGGGCCTTGATTGCTTCGCTGCCGGAGGCTGCGCCGAGGTCGACGGGTTTGTATGACTGGCCATCGACATCTGTGGATTCGATGATCTGTTTGAGCTGATCCTCGTCAAGCTGCACTGCCTCTGGTGTCTCTTCTGTCGCGGGCTGGGCAGCACTGCCTGAGTCCTCTGCCTGATCGTTTTTGGAGTCTTTGGAGTCCGTTCCCGAACAGCCGGTCAGGGCCAATCCGGCGATGAGAGCGATGGCTGGGAGTACGCGTTTCATGGGTGACCTCTCGAAGTCAACGTTCAATCAGGTGGGCGAAAGCCGGTCGCATTGCTGCGACCGTTATAACCATAAACACTCGCCGTCTGAGATTCACCATCGACATGTGCCGAATCCGAAACATCTGTCGCTTCGCCAGGCGGGGAGTCTGTCGCTTCGCCAGGCGGGGCAACTGGATCTGCTGCACGCTCGGCCTGTAGGGGTGCGGAAGAGTCACCCGAGGCCGAGGCGATGTGCACGGTCGTGACCTCGGACTGTCCCACAGCAGTGAAGTGCTGGGTGCGCTTGCCCGGGATGTTCGGATCGTGCATGGCCGCAGCCAGCCGTCCTGTGAACGTCAGACGCCCCTTGTTGTCGGCGCGCTGCGGATAGTCATTCGCTCCTGTTGGCCCGACGACGGAAATGTCGTATCGGCGACCGGGTTCATACAGGTCCGGTGTGCGCACTCGGAAGCTTCCGATTCCGGTAAGGGAGAAGCCGGTCGCACTGACGCAGCCGAAGCATACGATCTGAGGCCTTCGCCGTGAGATTTCGACCCTCCATCCGTAGATATCGAAAAGGGCGTGGCCTGTCAGATACGAGAACTCGCCACCGTCCGCAACACGGGAACCACCTCGATGCTCACCCCGGCGCTCGAGGCTGCAGTGATCGGAACTGGCGTAGTCGCGTTGACGGTGCAGAGTCTTCAGCCACGCGCCCAGCTCCCGTTCCCAGCTGGTCCAATTGTGCAGGCCGGTGGTGCGGGGAAACCAGGAGTGACGGATGCCCAGCACATTCAATCGTGCGGAGAAGCGCTCGCCCTGCTGGTTGACCATCGACTCGAGGAGGTCGCGGTCCTTTGACTCTTCGAGACTGCCGGAGCCGGCGCTGAGCCACACGTTCAGGCCGTGCAGGTTCTCCGCCAGCCCGTAGGGGGAGTTCGCGATCCATTCGCTGCGGTCGGTGACGGGATCGCCGAACAGCGTCATCGACTTTGCACCTTCTCGCATGGCGATGATGTCGAAGGCAGGGATCGCAGACAAAGGGTCGAGTGGGGACGAGAACGCGGCTGCCCAGCTGTAGCGGTCCGGGTGCCAGGCGGCGTACTTCATCGCCCCGTACCCACCCATAGACAGTCCGGCGAGGAGTTGGTTCTCCGGCGCGAAATCCACAGAGAAGTTCTTGCGCAGGAATTCCGGGATCTCCTTGGTGTGGAAGGTCGGCCAGTCGTGGACCTCGCTGCCGACTGCCACCCGCGAGTAGGTGCCGGCTCCGGCATCCGGCATGACGATCAGGTAGGGGGAGTCGAGTGTGAGTTCCTCGGCGGACCCGAAGTCTGTCCAAGATCGGAAGTCGTCACCGCCACCGTGATAGAGGTGGATGACCGGGCTGACCTCCTGCGGAATGCCCGGCAGCAGTACCCGTACACCGACGGTGCGGCCGAGCGCGGGGGAGTAGATGAAGAATTCGCGCAGTCGGTTCGAGAGTTTGCGTTTGTCTCGGATGTGCCACTTCTTGGCATCCTTGCCGCGTGGTTCGGGGCCGAGGAACGAGCTGTTCTGGTCGTGGGTTGGGAAGCGTCCTCTGTGGGAGCGGGCGGCGGTCAGCGAACGGATTGCGCGCGCCCCAACCGCGAAGAGAATCGATCGACGCATGGGTCAACCGTAGGGAGCCAATGTGAACCGCAGGTGGGTTAGTGGTTGAATATCAGGTGATGTTGAATTCGAGCGCAGTGGCGCAGCAGATTGCCCGTGAGTTGGCTTCGTCCGGAGTCACCGAGGTCGTCATCGCGCCCGGATCCCGATCCGCACCGTTGATCTATGCGCTCGCCCCCCTCGCCGAGGCGGGGGTGATCCGTACGCATGTACGCATCGATGAGCGTGATGCCGGATTCCTGGCCTTGGGTCTGGCACGGGGTCTGCGCAGTAGGCAGGATGATGCTGGATCTGGTGCCGTTGCCTTGGTGACGACCTCGGGTTCGGCTGTGGCCAACCTGCATCCCGCGGTGCTCGAAGCTTCCTATGGACATCTTCCGCTGGTTGCGATCACGGCAGATCGACCCGCTCGGCTGAGGGCAACCGGTGCAAATCAGACGATCGATGATCAGTCGCAGGTACTCAGCGATGTGCGTGCCCGGGTCGATGTGCCTGCTGGCAGCGCCGATGCTGGCCCTTTGCTCGCCGAGGCGGTCGCGCACTCGCTCGGCGAGACCAGTGGTGATTCCGGCCCCGTCCAGTTCAATGTGCAATTCGATGTGCCGCTGGTGCCGACGGTGACGGAACTCAGCGAGTGGAAGGCAGCAGCGCAGACACTCGGAACGAGTGGGTCCCGGGGGACGTCGAATCCTGCCCACTCGGATCCGTTATCGTCGAATGCACCAGAGGCGGCGCGAAGCGTCTCAGTCCGCATCCTTCCGGGCACGGTCGTCGTCGCCGGAGATGCAGGCGGTCACTCGGCTCGGGCGCTGGAGTCGCTGGTCGAGACCTATGCACTCCCAGTCCTGGCTGAGCCCTCAAGTCCCCTCACTTCCACGCTGCGAGACTCGCGCGCTGCCGTTCCAGCTCATGCGCGCGTACTCAGTGAACGTGAGGATCTGCGCACGGCGATCCGTACGGTGATCGTACATGGGAAGCCGACTCTGACTAGGCCTGTTGCCGCACTGCTTGCCAACCCAGATGTGCTGGTTCAGCGGTTGCCCGATGATGTCGATGCGGTGACGCTCTCGGTATCGTTCTTGCGGCTCGATTCGCTTTCGACCCCTGAGTCGTTGGCAGCGTCAAAGTCGCCTGAAACGCCAGAGGACGCAGGTGCAAGCATCGACACAGCTTGGCGCGACGAGTGGCGTAGTGCCGGCGAGACGATTGTCGCCGCATCTCGGCGGGAGCGTGAAGCCGAGTCGACGCCGTTAACCGCACGTGCGATCACGGAACATCTGGCTGGCCTCGCGATCAATCTCTTCGCAGCGAGCTCAAATACGATCCGCTATCTCAGTGAAACCACCGATGTTCGCGCACGAATCCACGCGTCACGCGGGCTGGCCGGCATCGACGGTCTGATCTCGACGGCCACGGGGCTCTCTCTCGCCCTCGACGAGCAGGTTGTGCTGGTCATCGGTGACGTTGCAATGCTGCATGATGTGGGCGGCCTGCTCGTGCCGAGCGCCGAAGAGGCCGGCAACGTGCTCATCGTCGTCTTCAACGATGATGGCGGTGCGATCTTCTCCGGACTCGAACACTCGCAGAACCATGTAGCGCCGTATCTCGAGAGATACTTCACCGTTCCACACGGCCGGGACTTCAGAGATCTCGCGACAGCCTATGGGTGGGAGTACTCGAGAGTGGGACCACACGACGAGTCCCAGCAAATAACCGCGGAGTCCAGCCAGCTCGACGACTTCATCGCAGAATTTGAGAAGTCTGTGGACATTGTCGACAGCGTCACAGAAGAACGAAACTCGGAACAGGCGACGCTCGGCCGTCGGATCATCGAAGTGAACCTCACCTGATCAGAAGGCTGTACAGCCTGTGCCGCAGAGGATCGAGAGACAGAGGGTAAAGACTAGGCGAGTCCGGGCAAAGCAACGGCGAGAGCTGGCGGCACTGTCGCCGCGACTGCGAATCAGCCGGTGTCCCTCAGGATCAGCTCCTCGAAGAGTTTCTCTGCTGAGCTCAGTGTGGAGAAGTCGACGATCTCGTCTTGCGTATCCGCCGTGGGCGAACTGCCGGAACCATTCGGCTGGCTAGGAGTCGGGTTCTTCTTCGGCGGTGGGTGACTGAACTTCGTGACGAATGGTGGAGTGGCGGTTTCGTATTCTTCCCCGGTGGGGGTGGAGACGGTGAGGTCGTCGGCAGTCGCTTCGTGTTTCCAGCCGGGGTGCTCCTTGGCGTAGTTGCAGCCCGCGCACAGTCCGGAGGCGTTGGACCACTGAGTCTCGCCTCCCTCGGCAACAGGAGTCGCGTGATCGGCGTGCCTGATCGGAGCATCACACCACGGGGTCCGGCACACGTCATCGCGGAAGACCACCATGCGTCGCAGCAGACCGCCGAACGTTCGCCTGCGCGAGTCCATGCCGACCAGTTGTCCGGTATCCGGAGACGTGAACATGCGGCGGATGAATGAGCGGGCCTGATTCGCCGCCAGGAAGTTCCGTGCCGTCTTCGTGGGCAACGGACCATAGCTCGGAATCCATGCAGGAACCTGCCCGTCCGAGAACAGGCTCTCGGCCTCCATCACGATATGCACCTCGGTGGGCACATCGCTGGCAGCCTCTTGCCCCGTGAGCCGTTCGACGAATATGTCGGCCATCAATTGGTTGCGGGTGCGGTCGAAGTCCAGGCCGGCGACCTTGCAATCGGTAGCGGCGGCGTCCAGACTCTCATGCGCAGCGACGGCCTGCTGCAGGGGCAGAGTGGCACTGAGCTTCGCCATCCCATTGCCGAGTACGCTCAAGGACACATGTCGATCCGCGCTCGCTGCCTCGGTCCTCTCATGCGCATTGTCCGAGGACACATTGGCCGCCAGCGAACGAACCTCGGTGCGTAAGCGGCGGCTGCCGGCCTTCGCGGCCCGACCTTTGAGTTCTTCGTCGACGAAGAGCCGTTCGTCGGAAGTCAGCCATGCCGTCTCATCGGCGATGATGCGAGCCTTTGCCTCGGAGATGGAACCTTCGGCCAGAGCCGCGAAGGTGCGGGGCAGGTCGTTGACCACAGCCTTGGAGGTGGAGAGGAACTTGCGGCCGGCCGAGGGGGAGACCCGTTTGGCCAACGCAATCTCGTTGCCGGCGTACTTGCCCTGTTCGCGAGTGGGCACGTCATTGGCGGCGTCTTCTCGCTGGCGGTGTGAGTGGAAGGCTACAGCCTCACGTGCTTGAGCAGCCGAGGCGGCGGAGATGAGCTCCTCGAGAGCCCGGATGCGTGTCTGGGCCTCCCAGGCATCAGGTGCTGGTTCGAGGTCACGCAGAGTCTGGCACCACCGATCGATGTCGGTGGTGATGCCCGGAAGTCGGGCCCACGAACCAGGTCCCCTATAAGCGGGATGGTCCGGGTCATCCGCAGGATGCGTGAACATGCCAACAGACTATGTGGAGGCACTGACACAGACCCTGACACGAGGCGCCAAAACCTTGTCACGGTGTCAAGGTTCTGACCCAGCAAACGCCCTATTCCAATTCCAAACCCAGCGCACGGCGCATCGGAGCGAACTTGGCTTCGGTCTCGGCCACCTCGGCGAGGGGATCCGAATCGGGCATGATGCCCGCCCCAGCGAACAGACGGATCCGATTGCGGTCCTCGAGCTGACCACAGCGCAGGGCGATGCCGAACTGACCGTTGCCGCGATCGTCCATCCAACCAACAGGGCCCGAATACCGGCCGCGATCCAGCGGCTCCAGCTCGTCCACGTGGGCGACAGCACTGGCCTGCGGATACCCGCCGACAGCCGCGGTGGGATGCACGGCGGCCGCGATGTCGAGGGCGTTGAGACCCGAGTCCATCGGCAGATGGGCCGAAGCATCCGAGGCAGAGTGGATGACATTGGCCAAAGGCAGCAGGTGCGGTCGCTCATCGACGCTCACATCATCAGCGACGGTTCCGAGACTGCGCTGCAGGGAAGCGATCGCGAAGGCATGTTCGGTGCTGTCCTTGTGCGCGCTCAGCAGTTTCCTGGCGGCGGGCATCTCGGCGGTCGGGTTGTCCTCCACCCGATAGGTGCCCGCGAGCACGCGCGAGGTCACGCGGTTGTTCTCGACACCGATGAGCAGCTCTGGGGTGGAACCGATCAGGCCGGCGACATCGAAGGTCCAGCAGCTGGGGTAGCTGCGGTTGAGCGCACCCAGCACGGACCGGACGTCGATGTCATCGTCGGTGGTGACCAGCTCATCACGGGCCAGCACGATCTTTCGCAGGGTGGCATCGTCGGCGAAGGCGTCCACCTCGGCGGAATCTCCGACGGGCGTGAGCATGTGCGAGACCTTCGCGACCAGATCTGCCCAGGACGTGCTGTCGAGGTCACCGGGCGAGGACTTCGCCGAGGTGACCTGGCGCAGCGGTTCGGACTTCAGCAGGGGTGGGGTGGGGGTGGCGCCTTCGGCGATGATCGATGTCATCCAGACGCGACCACCTCGGCGTCCGAGAACGAATTCGGGGACGTGGATGAGGGAGTCGACCTCGGATTCGCCCGAGTAGGCGACGGTGGCGAAGCACATGAGGCCCGAGCCGAGCAGGTCGACCTCGTCCTCGATGGTCGCAGCACACGTGATGG
This sequence comes from Brevibacterium sp. FME17, assembly GCF_014897515.1. Classification (NCBI taxonomy): domain Bacteria; kingdom Bacillati; phylum Actinomycetota; class Actinomycetes; order Micrococcales; family Brevibacteriaceae; genus Brevibacterium; species Brevibacterium sp. FME17. The sequence goes on along the minus strand of NZ_JABUYD010000004.1, from coordinate 112,963 downwards.
CCTTCCACGCGTCGGAGAGCTCGGTGAAGCGATTGGGGCCGCGGGCGCGGATGCGCAGAGTTCGGCCGAACCCGATGAGGCCAGAAGTGTCGCGGACCCAGCAGGAGAACGCCGAGGTGGGCAGCAGCTCCAGCGTCTCTTCGACGGTCGTGGGCAGTCCGGATTCGAAGGGGAAACCGGGCCCCGGTTCGACGTCGTCGACAAAACGTGAGCGCACGTGCAGGCGCGGGGGTGCCGTGCAGATGTCAGAGGTACTGAAGGTCGTAGTCATTTCAGGTCCACTCTAGTCGAGAAATTCGGCTTCCCAACGCGCGCGAATCCACTATCGAGCGCGAGCCAATACGGAAGCGAACAATGTCTGTGGCCAGTTCCACACTGCAAAGAGCGTGGAAACAGGTCCGCGAATTCGCCCCCTGGGTTCAGGTGTTGAGAGAATGGTGGCATGAACCGTGCTCAGCTGGACAAGCAGCCCGACGACGTCGCATCGATGTTCGATGACGTCGCGTCCCGTTACGACCTCACCAACGATGTGCTCACCTTCGGCCTGGCGCGCACCTGGCGTCGGACGGTGGCACACTCGGTGGCTGCCGGACCTGGTGAGCGCGTCCTCGATCTCGCGGCCGGAACCGGAACGTCGTCGATGACGTTCACCCATCACGGCGCCGAGGTGGTCGCCGGCGACATCTCGCAGGGCATGCTCGCCGAGGGGCGTCGCAGGCACCCGAAGATCGACTTCATCTACGCTGACGCGATGGATCTCCCGTTCTCCGATGCCAGCTTCGACGTCGTCACGATCTCCTTCGGCATCCGCAACGTCAACGATGTGGATGCTGCGCTGTCGGAGATGCTGCGCGTGCTACGGCCCGGCGGTCGTCTCATCATCTGCGAATTCTCGACCCCGACATTCGATCCGTTCAGCCTCGTCTACAAGGAATACCTGATGCGGGCACTGCCCGCCGTGGCGAAGGCTGTGTCCTCGAACCCCGAGGCCTACGTCTACCTTGCCGAATCGATCCGCGCCTGGCCTGACCAGGACGAATTCGCTCAGCAGATCCTCGACGCCGGCTTCGACCAGGTCAAGCACCGCAACCTCACCGGCGGGATCGTCGCCGTCCACCACGCACTCAAACCGTGAATAACTTCTCCGCCGAGGTCATCGTCGTCGGGGCAGGCCCTGCCGGTTCGGCCATCGGCACCTACCTCGCGCAGGCCGGCCATGAGGTCATCATCCTGGAGAAATCCGGGTTTCCACGTGACAAGATCTGCGGCGATGCCCTGACCCCACGCGCGGTCAAAGAGGTCGGCTTCTTGGGGATGGACACCCCCGAATCCGAGGGTTGGCACAAGAACAGGGGACTGCGTCTCATCGGCGGCGGTCACCGTCTGGAACTCGACTGGCCGGATATCGAGGGCACCCCGAACTATGGGCTGACGAAGCCGCGGATGGGCATGGACGAGGCCTTCGCCCGCCACGCCCAGCGCAGCGGTGCAAGACTGTTCGAACAGGTCAAAGCCATGTCCCCGGACATCGGCGAGGACGGCTGGATCAGGGGCATCCACGCCTCCGGCACCGACCATCGTGGTCGTCGGGTCGGACCTGAAGCTCATTTCAGCGCCCCGATCGTCATCGCCGCAGACGGTGTGTCATCGCGCTTGGCCGTGTCCATGGGGTTGGAGAAGCGTGATGACCGCCCGATGGGTGTGGCCGTGCGGGCCTATCACACCTCGCCGAGGCATGCCGATGACTACATCGAGAGCTGGGTCGAGATGCGTTCGCGCAATTCGGCGGGCGAGTCCGAGGCTCTGCCCGGGTACGGCTGGCTCTTTCCGCTCGGCGACGGCACGATCAACATCGGGGCTGGTCTGCTGGACTCCTCACCCCAGTTCGGTTCCGTGGACTTCCGCACCATGATGGAACAGTGGATCGCGGACATGGGACTCGAATGGGGCATCGATGAGTCCACCTCGTTGGGCCCGATCAAGTCCGCGGCACTGCCGATGGCCTTCAACCGCACCCCGCATTTCCACAAGGGGCTCCTCCTCGTCGGCGATTCGGGCGGGATGGTCAACCCCTTCAATGGCGAGGGCATCGACTATGCCCTCGAATCCGCTCGATTGGCCGCCGAGGTGATCTCCACCTATTCCCGCTACCCGCAGCATGTGATGCGGGAGAAACTGCAGGAATACCCGGCGCTGGTGGGCGATTCCTTGGGCGGCTATTTCACCCTGGGGCGCGTTTTTTCCGCCATTATCGGCCACCCTGCACTCATGCAGTTCGGAATCAAGTACGGTATGGGTGTTGACGTTGTGATGGAGTTCGTCGTGAAATTGTTGGCGAACCTCTACCGCGACCCGAAGGTTTCTGAGGCCGATCTTATCGACCGGGTGATTTCAGCTCTCACCCGAATCGTGCCGGCTACCAGCAATGTCTGAGCTCACCAGCGACTACAACACTGACTACGATGAATGACGAGGACATGAGCCACCTAGCCTCTCCGGCGACTTTTATCGGTGCCGATGCCCAGCTTGCGGCGGATATCTCCACACAGTTGGAAGCCGTCGAGCGCAGGCTCTACGAAGTGACCGAGCAGACGCGTAAGCTGCCGGACACCACGTCCAAACATCTCCTCGCTGCCGGCGGAAAGCGGGCCCGTCCCAACCTTCTGCTGCTCACGGCCCGCCTCGGCGAGGCCGATTGTGAGGCGATCATCGACGCGGCTGTCGCAGTGGAGCTCATCCACCTGGCCTCCCTCTATCACGATGATGTGATGGACGATGCTCCCGTGCGCCGAGGTGCTCCGGCCGCACATGAGGTGTGGGGCAACTCCGTGGCCATCCTCACCGGCGACCTCCTGTTCTCGAAGGCCTCTGGTGTGACGGCGAAGCTCGGCCCCGAGGCCGTCGCCATCCAGGCTGAGACCTTCGAACGCCTCGTCCTGGGCCAGCTCAACGAATTCGCGGGCCCGCCGGAGGATGCGGATGCGATTGAGCACTACATTCAGGTGCTCGGGGACAAGACCGGATCCCTCATCGCCACCTCGGCGCAGTTCGGTGTCATGTTCTCGCAGGCGGACCAGGCACTGGCCGAGCCCGTGCGGGTGTTCGGTGAACGCGTCGGAATCGCCTTCCAGCTCGCCGATGACATCATCGACCTGACGACCACCTCATCGGTGTCGGGCAAGACCCCAGGTACCGACCTGCGTGAACGGGTTCCGACCCTTCCGGTGCTCTACGTTCGAGCTGCCGCAGCCGCCGGCGACGAAGCCGCCGCCGAAGTGGTCGAGCTGCTCGACGCGGACCTGAATTCGGATGAAGCCCTGGAGTCGGCTCGGGTCGCACTCGCGGCTCACTCGGTGACCGAGAAGGCTCGCGCCGAGGCGGTTCGCTGGGCCGATGACGCGAAGTCGGCGCTTGCGCCCTTGCCCGACGGGCTCGTCAAGGAGTCGCTGTTCTCATTCGCTGATTCCGTGGTCTCGCGCAGCGCCTGACCACCCTGCAGGCACGATTGCGAGGTGGGAATCATGTCAGGTGCAGCACAGGCTCAGCCCGATGAGGCTGAGCCGGTTGAGGCTCAGACCGAACATCGGTCGAGCGTTCGGCGACGGCTGACCCCGGTCGATCGGATCGGATTGGGCGTGCTCCTGCTGTTCCTCGTCGTGGGTCTGAGCTGGTCGAAGTGGATGCCCTATTGGGGCAAGGCGCGGACGATGAGCCAGACCTCGGTCTGGGACGGCAGTCCGCTTTTCGAAGCTGCTGGGGAGACGTTCTCGCTGGCCGGAGCCTGGGACTTCACTCTCGTGTACTTCACTGCGGTGTGGAAGGCGCTGCTCGTGGCGCTGCTCGTGGCGGCGGCCATCGATGCGCTGGTGCCGCGCGATTGGCTGCTGCGCGTGATGAATCGGCCCAGTCACACCGGCCAGTCGCTCGTCGGCGCGGTACTGTCGCTGCCGTCCATGATGTGCACCTGCTGCGCGGCCCCGGTGGCCGCCGGATTGCGGAGCACAGGGGTCAAACGAAGCGCCGCCCTCGCCTATTGGGTGGGCAACCCGCTCCTCAACCCCGCCGTGCTGATATTCCTCGGACTCGTCCTGCCCTGGCAGTATGTGGTGACGCGCCTGGTGTTCGCCGTCCTCATCGCGGTCGGGGCCAGCGCGCTCATCGGTCGTTGGATCAAGGGCCGCACCGAGGTGGTTCCCGCGCAGAGTCCCGAACCGCCGAGGCTGTCGTCGCTTCCGCTGCGTTATCTGCGGTCGCTGGCGCGGTTCACGCTCATCCTCGTGCCCGAGCACCTGGTTCTGGTCTTCGTCGTCGGGCTCATCAGCCCCTGGCTGACCGGCGTCTATGGACTCGAAGCCCAGGTGGGCGCGATTGCGGTCCTCATCGCCGCGGTGGTGGGCACGCTCCTGGTGATCCCCACCGGAGGTGAGATCCCCATCATCATCGCACTGCTCGCCGTCGGAGTGGGTGCAGGCATCACCGGAGCTCTGCTGATCGTCCTTCCTGCACTGAGTATCCCGTCGAAGGTGATGGTCGGAAAGTCCCTTGGCTGGCGCACCACGACTGCGATGGGCATTGCCGTCGCTCTCGGCGGGGTGCTCTCCGGGGTCGTTCTCATGCTCGTGAGCTGAGCCAGCTGTCCCTGCAGATTTTCAGCTCACTATCATACTTTTGACAATGTGTGAGGTGAACCATAGCCTGGAAGCTCTTAGATAACTACAGATGAGCTTTATTTGAGGGGTTCGCGTGAGCTACAGAAAACCATTGTTCGCTGGTCTGGCTATGATCGGGTCCTTGGCCATGGTGGCAGGACTTTCCGCGTGTTCCAGCGGTGAGGACGACGCCGACGCGCCTCTCGAGGACTCATATACCTACGCCACGGACACTTCCTTCGTCCCCTTCGAATTCAAGAAAGATGGAAAGTACGTCGGGTTCGACATCGATATCATCAACGCCGTCGCCGATGAGGCCGGATTCGAGTTGAAGCAGGAAGTCACCAATTTCGACGGCATCATTCCAGGTCTGCAGACCGGCTCCTTCGATCTCGCCGTTGCCGGTATCAGCATCACCGACGAGCGCAAGCAGACGATTGACTTCTCGGCTCCCTATTACAAATCGGGCCTGATCGTGGGCGTTCCAGAGGACAACGACGATATCAAGAGCGTGGACGACCTGGATGGCAAGAAGGTTGCCACTCGCCTGGGTTCGACCAGCGCGGCCTACATCGATGAGAACATCAAGGGTGCGAAGGCCAAGACCTACGAGCAGTTGGATCAGGCCTATCTCGCAGTCGAGTCCGGCAGCGCCGACGCGGTGCTCTACGACCAGCCGAACGTCGCCTACTACATCCGCACCGAGGGCGAGAGCAAACTGAAGACTGTCGGTGACCTCCTGGAAGCTCAGGACTACGGCATCGCGATCTCCAAAGACAACGAGAACCTCGTCACCGCGGTGGATGAGGGACTCGCGACGATCAAGGAGAACGGCACATACGACAAGCTGTACAAGGAATGGTTCGGGGAAGATCCTCCCAGCGAAAACTGACCGCAGCAACTCAGACTCTCATGCGGGCACGGGGCATCTCCCGTGCCCGCTGTTCTGTGGAAGGAACATATGTCCCGGTTAACCCAATTCAACTGGCTCGGCGTCGTCGACTACCTGCCTGCCCTTGCGCTGGGCCTGTACTACACGCTGCTGGTGTCGGTGATAGGTCTGATCATCGGCTTCGTCCTCGGTGCCGTATTCGGCCTCGGTCGGCTCTCACATAAGAAGATCATCTATGGGCTCTCGACCGCCTATGTCGAGCTGCTGAGAGGAACCCCGGTCCTGGTCCAGGCCATCTGGGTGTACTTCGCGCTGCCGCTGATCGTCGGATTCAACATTCCGTCCCTGGTCGCAGGCATCCTGGTGATCGGGCTGAACTCCGGTGCCTACATTGCTGAGATCGTCCGCGGTGCCGTTCAATCAGTGGAGAAGGGACAGTCTGAGGCGGGGCGCTCCCTCGGCCTCTCACAGCATCTGACGATGCGCTATGTGATCTGGCCGCAGGCTTTCAAGAGGATGATCCCACCGCTGGGCAACCAGTTCATCATCAGCATCAAGGACACCTCTCTGCTGTCGGTGATCTTGGTCCCCGAGCTGATCTTCCAGGGCCGACTGGTCGCATCGAATCATTTCAACGCGGTAGAGATCTACACAACCGTGGCGGTGTTCTATCTGGTAGTCACCCTCACTCTGTCCAAAGTCCTTAGCGTTGTGGAGAAGAGGTTGACTCACTGATGATCATCCACGTATCAGACCTGCATAAATCGTTCGGTGACAATGAAGTGCTCAAGGGCATCGACTGTGACGTAGAGGCCAAGGAAGTCGTGTGCGTGATCGGACCCAGCGGTTCGGGCAAAAGCACCTTTCTGCGTTGCCTGAATATGCTCGAGGACATCACCAGCGGAGACGTCGTCATTGACGGGCAGAGCCTGACGGCCCGCGAGACCGACATCAACGCTGTCCGCACAGAGATCGGCATGGTCTTCCAGCAGTTCAACCTCTTCCCTCATATGAGCGTCATCGATAACATCTCACTGGCTCCACGGAAGGTCCGCGGACTCAGCGACGCGGCTGTGCGCGATAGGGCCCTGAAACTCTTGGACAAAGTGGGACTGAGGGAGAAGGCTAATTCCTATCCGAATCAGCTCTCCGGTGGCCAGCAGCAGCGGGTGGCGATTGCCCGTGCCCTGGCCATGGAGCCGAAGATGCTGCTCTTCGACGAGCCCACAAGCGCCCTCGACCCAGAGCTGGTCGGAGAGGTCCTGGCTGTGATGAAGCAGTTGGCTCTTGAAGGAATGACGATGGTCGTCGTCACGCATGAGATGGGCTTCGCGAGCGAAGTCGGGGATCGTGTGCTGTTCATGGACGATGGCGTCATCGTAGAGGAGGGCACTCCCGATCGCATCTTCAAAAATCCGCAGTCGGCGCGGACTGAGGAATTCCTCAACAAGGTGCTCTGAGCACGGCAGGCTAGAGTTTGCGGCGGCTCTGGCGGATCAGGTCTGTGCAGAGCAAGAGCACGGCGATCCAGATGACGAAGAAGCCGATCCACCTCGTCGTCGACATCACTTCTCCGAGGATGAAGACGCCGGTGATGAACTGCATCGTCGGCGTGATGTACTGCAGCATGCCCACCCAGGACAGGGGGATGCGCCTGGCTGCGGCGCTGAAGAGGATCAGCGGAATCGCGGTTGCCGGTCCGGTGACGAGGATGATGATGACATGGCTGGCACCGAAACCTGTGAACGTGGACAGGCCCTGGGCTCCGAGGATGAGGAGATAGATGGCGCTGGGCACGGCCAGCACAGCGGACTCGATCGTCATCCCCTCGAGTGCACCGACTCGATTGCCCACCTTGTTCTTGACGAGTCCGTAGAGTCCGAACGACAGCGCCACAGTGAACGAGAGATACGGCATCCGACCGAGGCCGACACCGACGATGATGACGGCGATCAGGCCGAATCCTGCAGCGGTCCACTGCAGAGGCCGCAGCTTTTCGCCGAGGAAGATGACGCCGAGGCCGATGGAGATGAGCGGGTTGAGATAGTAGCCCAGAGACACCTCGACGAGGTGGCCGGTTTCGACTCCGTAGACGAACGCCGTCCAGTTTATGGCGATGAGGACAGCGGCCAAAGTCAGCAGCCAGAATGTGCGACCGGACTTGATGACCTGCCACGTGCGTGCGACTCCGCCGGTGAAGAGCAGGAGAATGGCGCAGAAGAGCAGTGACCAGATGACGCGATGTGAAACGAGTTCAAGGGCTCCGGTGGGTGCCGCGGCTGCGAAGAGCAGGGGGATGAGACCCCACAGCAGGTAGGCGGAGAGTCCATTGGCCAATCCGGTTTTGCGAATGGCGTTCATGTCGGGGGTTGGATCTGGGTTCACATACAGAGTCTAATGATGCCGAGACACGGCGCGGCCGCCGGTCTGTCAGCTGGGATATGAGTGCGAGTTTCGTCACGTGTTTGTTAGGAGGACCTTCATTGCCGATACAATTGGTGATGACTTACTAGAGAGGTGTGAGAATGACGCGTCCCTTCCGTGTGGCTATTGTGGGTGCCGGTCCTGCCGGGATCTATGCGGCCGATCTGTTGACTAAGGCTGAGCGTGACTTCGAGGTCAGTATTGATCTCTTTGAGCGTTTGCCGACTCCGTTCGGTTTGGTCCGTTACGGTGTGGCTCCGGATCATCCTCGGATCAAGGGCATCATCAACGCTTTGATCAAGGTCCTCGACCGTGGTGATATTCGTTTGTTCTCCAACGTGGAGTACGGGGTAGACATCAATCTCGAAGAGTTGACTGATCGCTATGATGCGGTGATCTTCTCTACCGGTTGCTTCATTGATGCGTCTTTGAATCTGCCTGGTGTGGATCTGCCTGGTTCGTATGGTGCTGCTGATTTCGTGAATTGGTATGACTCGCATCCGGATGTGGCTCAGACCTGGCCGCTGGGTGCTGAGAAGGTTGCTGTCATCGGCAATGGCAACGTTGCTCTCGACGTGGCGCGGGTGTTGGCGAAGCAGGCCGATGATATGCACACGACTGAGATTCCTGATCACGTGTATGAGGGTCTGAAGTCGTCTCGGGTTACGGATGTGCATGTGTTTGGTCGTCGGGGTCCGGCCCAGGCGAAGTTCACTCCGCTGGAGTTGCGTGAGCTGGGGCATGTCAAGGATGTCGATATCATCGTCTATCCCGAGGACTATGAGTTCGATGATGGGTCTTTGGCTGCGATTGAGCCGAATAATCAGACGAAGCAGGTTGCGAAGACTCTGGCTGATTTCACGATGCGTGAACCGGTGGGGGCTAAGCGTCGTCTGCATCTGCATTTCTTGCATTCCCCGGTTGCGATCTTGGGTGAGGATCGGGTGACGGGTCTGCGTACGGAGCGGATGGAGCTTGATGGCAGTGGTGGTGTGGTTGGTGCCGGTACGTTCCATGATTGGGACATCGATGCCGTGTATCGGGCCATCGGGTATGCGGGTACAGCGCTGCCGCAGTTGCCTTTCGACTCGAGCAGGGGAGTTATTCCGAATCATGAGGGTCGTGTCGTCGACGCGGATGATCAGCAGGTCTCTGCGCAGGCGGATGTGGTCCAGGGTGTGTATGCCACTGGTTGGATCAAGCGTGGTCCGGTGGGTTTGATTGGGCATACGAAGGGTGATGCTCTGGAGACGATTGGTCATATTTTGGATGATCGTTCTGCTGGTGTGTTGACTGAGCCGGTGTATCCAGATGACAGTGCCATCGTTGAGTTGTTGGAGTCTAAGGGTGTTGATTATGTGGATTGGGAGGGGTATCACCGTGTGGAGTCGGCGGAGAAGGCTCTGGGTGAGGCTGAGGGGCGTGAGCGGGTGAAGATCGCGACGCGTGAGGGCATGTTGGCTGAGGCGCGCAGTCATCTGCAGGCCGAAGCCGCCAGCCAGCCCGCCTCCGGGCACTGAGTTTAAGTAACTCGATCCAGAAATCTGCGAGCGCGTCACCGTATCGGTGGCGCGCTCGTGGTTTGATGGAAGCAGTGATGAGCCCTGTGACAGAGGAGGTACGTTGAGCCCGGATTCGGCAATGAGGGAAGTAATCTCGCAGGCGTATGCGCAGCGACGCGATGCCTGGGAGTCTGCCGCCGTGCGGATCAAGCGCTGGCTCAAACAGCAGCAGAGGGGTCTGCTGAAGGACAAGGACATCTCTCGCCTGGATGTCGACGGCCATCGAATCAAAGATCCGGCTCGCACCCTGGCCAAGCTCGGCGAAAAGATCGCCGACGACCCGTCGTTGCAGATATCCTCCCCACGCGATGTGGAGAATCACATCCGCGACATCGTCGGGGTGAAGGTGCTGTGCAAATCGCCGCGTGATCAGAAGATGATGTTCGACTCTCTCACGGACCCGCAGCAGCTTGGACCCTTCGTCCTCATCGAGCAGAAGAACTACGTCGACCCGCCCAAACCCAGCGGCTATCGGGCCTGTCACGTGACCTTGCAGATTCCCTCTGATCAGGGGGAGCCGGTCTTTGCGGAGATCCAAGTCAAGACCAGGCTCCAAGACGCCTGGGGCGAGTTGACCCACGAGGACATGTACAAACCCGGCGCGGCAATGAAGCCCAGTGAGCTGCACGGTGAGTTCGCCCGTGCGATGGCGAACATGCTGGCAACCGTTGATGACATGGCCGATACTCTTGCGGTCGAGCTATCTGCATTGACGAACCCCGATCTCGAAACGTCGGTGCCCTCTGCCGCAGACGACACCATCGAGGTCAAGGTCAGGGCCACCGGTCCGAAATACGCTTTGGCTGTCGACACCGATGGCCGACAGGGACTCATCCCTGCCTTCGCAGTCCGCAAGCTCAGCGACTCCAAGGGCACCATAAAAGTCAACGACTTCATCAGTGTCGATGACCGCCTGCGTGTCACCGTCGAAGAGGACTCGAAGGGTCTGTACTACATCCCGATGGCACTGGCCGACGACTGAGCTCCGGCCCAAGGGCTCTTGTGGAGCATCTGCTCCAGAGTTGCTTGTGGAGCAGGCGCTCTATAATGAAAAGGTGGAAGCGAACAACCGCGGTCGACCTCCCGAATTCGACCGGGCCCAGGCCGTGCTCGAGGCCGCACGACTGTTCTGGCGTCGTGGCTACAGCGGTACCTCGACACGGGATCTGACCTCGACGATCGGCATCTCGACCTCGAGCCTGTACTCGGCATTCGACAGCAAGGCGGGTCTGTTCGACGAGACCGTTGGAGTCTACGCGCAGCGGTATACGGCCATCTACGAAAAGGCAATGGCGGCGCAGTCCATCAGCGTGGCCGTCGATGGGCTGTTGAGGTCCTCGGTCCTCGAATTCACTCAGCCAGCCGATTCTCATCCCGGCTGCCTCATCACCAGCGCAGTCATGTCCGATGTCCCCGCAACGCAGAATGCGCGCGGGGACATCTCGACCATGCTGAAGAAGAACGAAGGCCTCCTCCGTGCTCGCATCGGCACGGCGATCGACGAGGGCGAGATCTTGGGCGGAACCGACGCAGATGTCGTCACCGGCTTCGTGCAGGCGAACTGGCATGGGCTGGCTGCCCAATCGCACCACGGTGTCGAACGCAACGAGCTGCTGCGAATCGCTGACTTTTCACAGCGGGCCATGTGGTCGACCTATTCTCGGTGACCCGGTGCTGTGCTGCCCATCCAACAGGTCGTCTCAGGCCCGCACGCTGACTCAGACCAACACGTGGTCTGCGCGGTCACCGGCCAGCACCGCGTCTCGGGCGGCCACCAGATTGGTCAGTGCCTGTCTCACCTCGGGATAGCCGCGAGTCTTCAATCCACAGTCAGGATTGATCCACAGGCGTTCGGCGGCTACGTTGGCCAAAGCTGCCTCGATGAGTTCAGTGAGCTCCGCGACCGAGGGCACACGTGGTGAGTGGATATCGTAGATTCCCGGCCCGATGCCGCGGACGAAGTTGAAATCAGCGATGTCGTTGAGCACCTCCATGCGTGACCGTGCCGCCTCGATGCTCGTGACATCGGCATCGAGCGCATTGATCGCCTCGATGATCTCACCGAATTCCGAATAGCACAGATGTGTATGGACCTGCGTGCCCGCATCGACCTGCGCATTCACCAGGCGGAACGACCTCACCGACCAGTCGAGGTAAGTGGCACGGCTGTCCTCGCGGAGGGGGAGGAGTTCTCGCAGCGCAGGTTCATCGACCTGAATGATCCTGATGCCGGCAGCCTCGAGATCGGCGACCTCATCGGCAAGCGCCAAGGCGATCTGGTCGGCCGACTGTGCCAAGGCCACATCATCGCGGACGAAGGACCAGGCGAGGATCGTCACCGGGCCGGTGAGCATCCCCTTCACCGGGCGGCTGGTTCTCGTGCCGGCATAGGTCGACCATTCGACGGTGATCGCCTCTGGCCGCGAGACATCACCGAAGAGGATCGGCGGTCGGGTGCACCGTGAACCATAGGACTGGACCCATCCGTTGTCCGTGGTCGCGAAGCCGTCGAGATTCTCTGCGAAATACTGGACCATGTCATTGCGTTCGGGTTCGCCGTGGACGATGACATCCAGGCCCAGCTCCTCCTGTAGCCCGACCACACTGTCGATCTCGGCTCTCATCGCAGCAGTGTATTCCTCGGAATCGATGCGCCCAGCACGGTGGTCCGCGCGCGCGAGACGAACCTCAGCAGTCTGCGGGAACGAGCCGATCGTCGTTGTCGGCAGTCGGGGCACATCGAGGGAGGACTGCGCCGCAGCGCGGGTCTCGAAATCCGTGCGGTAGCCAGCGTCCCCGGCCACACCTGCAGTTCGCGCCGCCACCTCGGCGTTGTGGACCCGGGATGATTCCGTGCGAGTCCGCTGCACGCGATCGGCTCTGGCGAACGCCTCCGGGCGTGCATCGGGTCCGTTGGCCAGCGCGGTGGCCAACGCGTCGACCTCGGTGACCTTCTCCTCGGCGAAGGAGAGCCAGGAGGCGACATCGACCGGCAGGTTCTTCTCATCGTTCACGGTGTGGGGGACGTGGAGCAGCGTGGTCGAGGTGGAAACGCTGAGCGACTCACGGCCCAGATCGTCCAATACTTTCAGACTCGTGCGCAGATCATCGGCCCAGACGTTGCGTCCGTCGATGACACCGGCGACGAGGTCGACCGAAGCTGGAACCGTGGAGGCGATGCGGCGCACATAATCCGGATCGATTGCGCGAGTAGCTGCTGAGACATCCACGCCGAGCGCGTCGATGCCCGAATTCGCCAGCGCGGGCAGCCCGGCTCGCAGGCTTCCGTACGGGGCGGTGACGAAGATCTGCGGGTGGGTGCTCGACCCGGTCAGGGCAGCATAGGTGCGCGAGACCGCCTCGGCGAGCTCCTCATCTGTGTGCTCGGTGAAGTCGGTGACGAGGGCCGGTTCGTCCAGCTGGACCCAGTCGACCCCGGCCGCGGCGAGGATGCTGATGACGTCACGGTAGACGGCCGTGAGTTCGTCGAGGCGCTCGAATGCCGAGGTGGTGCTGCCGGGTGCGCTCTTGGCCAGTGCCAGCAGGGTCACGGGCCCGACGAGGACAGGCCGGACGGTGTGACCGGCGGCTCGGGCTTCCGAGACGAGGGAGAGCAGGTGCTGAGGGTGAGCCTTGAAGCTCGTGGAATCCTCGAGCTCGGGCACCAGATAGTGGTAGTTGGTGTCGAACCATTTGGTCATCTCCAGTGGTGAGCGTTGCGCCGTGCCACGTGCCAGGGCGAAGTATTCATCGAGGTCGAAGTCGGTGCCGTTCGTCTCCGAAGCGATGAGTCCGACGCTCAGCGCGGTGTCGAGTACATGGTCATAATGGCTGTAAGAGGCGGGGATCGAATAGTCCTCATCCAGGCCCAGATCCCGCAGTCGGTGGTAGGTGCTCAGCCGCAGTGTGTGCACCGACTGGGCGAACACTTCGGCGTCGATGCGTCCCGCCCAGAAGCTTTCGAGGGCCTTCTTCTGCTCGCGTTTCGGGCCGATGCGCGGATAGCCGGTGATGGTGGCCGTGGGAAATGCGGTGGTCATATCTGTGTGTCCTTCTCTTTCGTGGGTGTGTGGTTCGGTGAGGGCGGCCACCGCCGAGGTGGTGGTGACGGTTGGAACGACGTGAGACTGACTCCCGCACGCTGGAGTGCGGAGAGAAGGTCCTCGGTCGTGTGCAGGTCGTTGAATGTGTAGAAGTGCAGCCCGTGAGCGCCCTGTTCGAGCAGTGCGGCGGTGTGCTCGGCCGTGATTTCAAGGCCGATCCGGCGTGCGGTCGCCTCGTCGTGGGCGCGATCGAAGCGGGCCAGGAGCGATTCGGGGACCGGGAGGCCGGCGAGTCGGCCCATCGTGTGCAGGCGTTTGGCATCGGTGATGGGCAGGATGCCGGGAATGATCGGGATCGTGATGCCAGCGTGATCGGCCCGCCTGCACAGGTCTGCATAGGCGTAGGGGTCGAAGAAGAGCTGGGTGATCGCGAAGTCAGCACCGTTGCGCTGCTTGGCCGCGAGGACGTCGAGGTCTTCGTCCGGGCCTGATGACTCGCAATGCCCCGAAGGGTAGGCCGCGACTCCGATACCCAAGCGGCCTGCGGCCAGGCACGCCACATTGTCCCCTTCGATTTGCCGCAGCAGTTGCACGAGAGCATCGGCATGAGGCAGATGATCGGTGGGCACTGCGCTGACTCCGTCGGGGAAGTCTCCGCGGATGGCGAGGAAGCCGCGCACGCCGACTCCCAGGAGGTGATCGATCCAGCCCAGCAGTTCGGTCTGTGTGCCGGCGGTGCAGGCCAAGTGTGCGAGGGGTCGCAAGGAGGTGTGGGCGCGGATGTGCTCGATGAAGTCTGCGGTGCCCTGCAGCCAGTTGCTCCTCGCCGAGGAGGTCACCGCCAGATAGTCGGGGTTCAGCGAGTCCAGGAAACGCAGGAGCTCGGGCATTCTCGCCGCCTGCGTCGCCGAGCGCGGTGGGATGACCTCGAAGGACAGAGCGCGGCGCAGGCGGTGAGACGGCGCGGGCGCCGGTTCGGCAAGGGTCAGCGGGGCCGAAGCCGAGACCCTTGGTGTGGATGTCGCCGGGGAATAGGTAATGGACATGCCGCCATCCTGCCGCCGAGCTCAGAGCAGTGCGCGAGGGAGGCGCGATCGGCGTCGCAGTCCGTCATGAACGCGTCAGAGAACGACCGAGTCGGTCAAAAGGGGACTTGTTGCGTCATGAAGACTGGGGAGAAGCTGGCTTGGGGTATGGAGATGGGGTCGCGGAGGAGAGGAGCGCTGCCCTGGCTGAGTGCTGAGTCAGGGGTGGCTCAGCGGTAATTGACGAACTGCAGGTCGAGATCGAGGTCCTTGCCCTTGAGCAGGGAGATGACTTCCTGCAGGTCGTCGCGCTTCTTCGAGCTCACGCGCAGCTCCTCACCCTGGATCTGGGCCTTGACGCCTTTGGGACCCTCGTCCCGGATGTACTTCGAAATCTTCTTCGCGTTGTCCTTGTCGATGCCCTCCTTGAGACTGGCATCGATGCGGTATTCCTTGCCCGAGGGGTAGGGCTCGCCGTCGTCAAGGGATTTCAGGGAGATGCCGCGCTTGACCAGTTTGGACTGGAAGACGTCGAGGATCGCCTTGACCCGGTCTTCGCTGACGGCCCTCATTTGGATGGCTTCTCCGGTCCAGGCGATCGAGGCGTCGGTACCGCGGAAGTCGTAGCGTGAGTTGATCTCTTTGGCCGCCTGGTTCAGGGCGTTGTCGGCTTCCTGCCGATCGACCTTGCTGACGACGTCGAATGAGGATTCGCTGGCCATGAATGCTCCTTGTGTGGTGAGTGGATGGACGAGTATCTGGTCACCGAGTGTAGTCGAGACGCATAATTGTGATCTGCGTCTATCGAGTTGGTGATTCCGGGTGCGGGCTTGTAGTATTTTCAAGTGCTCATCGAGCGCACACTGCGGCAGATTGCCCGAGCGGCCAAAGGGAGCTGACTGTAAATCAGCCGGCATTGCCTTCGAAGGTTCGAATCCTTCATCTGCCACGCAGACAGGGGAAGCCCTGTGATCATCACCTGATCACAGGGCTTCTTCGCATTCATCCCCATTGCGCGGACCGAGATACCTGCCTACTGTGGAGGAAAAGCCGAATGGATTTCTCGCCATGACCGAAGAACAGCCTCCCCGCCGCATAGGTTCGATTCAGGATCGCAACGCGATCGTCGAGTCCGCGCTGGACAAAGCGATCAGGCGCGGCGACTTCGAAAACCTCCCCGGCCTTGGCAAACCCCTGACAGGTCTCCACAACTCCGAGGATCCCGATTGGTGGATCAAGCAGAAGATGGAGCGGGAAGAGCTCAGCGGTGTCGCCCCCGCCGCCTTCCAGCTGCGCAAAGAAAACGCAGTCCTCGAAGACACCCTCGATGCGTTCTCAAAAGAGGCCGACGTCCGCGACTATCTCGCCAGCTTCAATGCACGGGTGCGGGAGGCCGTCATGGACCTGCGTGAGGGGCCGCCCGTGTTCACTCCACCACGGAAGGTCGATGAGGAAATCATCGCCTGGCGTCAGCGCCGGGAAGCTCGCCACGAAACGCAGAACCCGCACCGGGCCCCGACAGCCGAACAACCGCCTCGGCGATGGTGGCGCAGAAGGCGCAGTTAGAGTTCCTTGCGCAGTCGTTCCAGGGCCAGGTGGGCCAGCAGTGCTGCCTGATCACCGAGGACGCTGTCGTCGAAGACGACGAAGGGGGAGTGGTTGTCGCCTTGGAGTTCCTCGGGCACGTCGGTGCGTTTGGCACCGAGCATCATGTAGGTGCCCGGAACCTCCTGCAAAACGAACGAGAAGTCCTCACTGGGCATGATCGGATGCGGTGAGACCTCCAAGCGGTCCTCGCCCAACAGGCTGCGGACCTGGTCAACGGTCCATTCTGTCTCTGCCGCGTCGTTGACGGTCACGGGATACTGCACCTGGAAATCCACCTCGGCGGTGCATCCGTGAGCCTCCGCGATACCCCGAGCAAGCTGTTTCGACTGGACCCGCACAATGTCCAATGTTTCCTGGGACAGGGTGCGGACGGTGGCACCCAGGCTCGCCGAGGCGGGGATGACGTTGACCGCTTCACCTGCCTTCAGCTGGGTCACGGACAAGGCGATCGGGTCGAAGGTGCTGATCCGTCGGCTGACCATGTTCTGGAGTGCGGTGACGAGTTCGGCCAGGGCCGGGACCGGGTCCACGGCCGACTGCGGTTGGGAGCCGTGGCCCCCGCGTCCGTGGAGGGTGATGTGAAGGACGTTGGAACCGGCCTGCAGCGTTCCGGGCTTCGTCGACACGAGACCCTTGGGGCCCATGTGAACATGTGCCCCGAAGGCGGCGATCGCACGGGGCCCCGCAACCTCGAGAACGCCCTCGTTGATCATCACGGAGGCGCCGTTGTGGCCCTCTTCGCCAGGCTGGAACATGAAGACGACATCGCCAGCAAGATCCTCGCGGTGGGCATGCAGCAGCAGTGCGGCACCGACGAGTCCCGCGGTGTGCAGGTCATGGCCACAGGCGTGCATGTTCCCATTCGTCGACTTGAACGGCTCCTCGGTCATCTCCTCGACGGGCAGTGCGTCCATGTCCCCGCGCAGCAGGACGGCGGGAGCATACGCGGGCCTATCCGGGTGGGTTCCGCGCAGAACCGCCACCACCGAGGTGGTCCCAACGCCCGTGCTCACCTCCAGATCGAGGCCCTCCAAGGCAGCGAGCACCGTGGCCTGCGTCTGCGGCAGGTCGAGCCCGACCTCGGGGTGGGCGTGCAGGTTGCGTCGGAGTTCCTGCAGCCGAGGCAGGAGGGTGTTCGCCTCGGCCAGTAGGCTGGTCACAGCATTCCGACGAGGACGCTGGCGATGACGACAGAGCCGGCACTGACCGAGGTGAAGCCGCCGACGAGCATCGGCGGCAACATGACGTTGAGGAGTGCTTCCTTCTCATCGTCGTCACGGGCGATCGAGCGTGCGACCTCGTTGGTGAGCAGGTAGTCGGCCGGGAAGCCGTACATGGCGGTCAGGGCCACCGACATTCCCAGCGAAGACTTCCACCTCAGCAGCTTCGTAGCGATGAAGCCACCGACGAGAATGCCGATGCCGCCGATGACGAGGATCGAAATGGTGGGCACGAACGCGTTGATGACGTCTTGCACTGAGGCTGAGACCAGTGGGGCCATGACGATTGCGATCACGCCGGACATGGCCACGCCGAAGGAGTTCGACCGTTCCATCGCCTTGTCCGGGGACAGGCCCGCTGCAGTGGCGGCGATGCCGAGGATGAGCGCGATGATCGATGACGGGATGTGTGTGGGAGCCTCCAGGAGGGTCGCGATCGAACCGCCGACGAGGATGAGGAAGAGCATGAACAGCTGGTTGTCGACGAGAAATGCCGGCAGGGTCACGAGTTTCTTTTTCGTGGCGGCGTCCGCCTCGTCCTCGTGGTGAGCCGCGGCGAGTTCGTGGAGTTCGCCGCTGTCGCGCAGGTTCTTGGCGTAGCGACGAAGCAGGAAGTTCGTCAGCGGCATCGACGGCAAAGACTGCAGCATGAGGACGAGAGCCGGAAGGACGATGATCGCCGAGGCGGCCCCGTGAGCTGTCAGGCCCTCCGTCGTGAGGCTGGTGGCGACGATGCCGCCGGCCAGCGGGCCTGAACCGGCGACGAAGGTCTCGAACCCGAAGATGGGCGCGATGATGAAGAAGATGAGCAGTACGGCCACGAGCATGCCGGAGACGGCGATGATGACCGAACGCCACTGTTTGAGCATCACACGCAGGGGAATGAGCGTACCCATGTGGAAGAGCAGTGGTGCCACGAGAATGGAGTAGACCTGGACGAGCATCGAATCGTCGACGACGGTGTCGGGGACGATGCCGATCTTGGCGAAGATGAAGATACCCAACATCGCCACGAGGAGACTGGGGACGCGGGCCTTGGACCAGATCGAGACCAATTCGCCGATGGCGATGAAGCCGAGCACGATCGCGGCAGCGTAGATGCCTTCCATTGCGATCCTTTCAAAGGTGGTGGGTGGTGTGTGGGGTGCTTCTCATATCTACGACAGTGAAGATATGAAGTAACTCACAGTGAGTACGTTATTGCCTGTTCCGACTTTGCGCCCAGGCCCTTCTCAGCATTCAAGATATTGAAGACACTTCAGGGCCGCGTCACCGTGTCTCTGGTGCGGAACTGGAATGCATTCGGATTGAGACGAGGGCCAGGGCAGGGCATAGTCTGGGCGTATGAGTTTTCTGCAGTTCCTGCACGAACGTGGGATCACCGAACGCCCCGGTTCCTCGAAGCGGCCCTTGGTGATCGCACACCGTGGATATTCCGGGGTGGCCCCGGAGAACAGCCTCGCCGCTGTGGATGCGGCACGAGCCCTCGACGTGGACTTCATCGAAGTCGACACCTCGACGAGCGCCGATGGAGTCCCAGTCATCCTCCATGACCCGGACCTTGACCGGACCACTAACAGGAAAGGTCCGGTCGCGAATCTGACGGCGGAGGAACTCTCCTTCGTCGACGCAGGCTCCTGGATGGGTCCCGGATTCACCGGCGTCCGGATTCCGACGCTGGCGGCCGTGATGCGAGATATTCAGCACCGAGGCGGCGAACTCCTGCTTGAGCTCAAGGGGGAGTGGTCCTCCGGTGCGGTCGCGCAGATCTCCGAGCTCGTCGTCGAGACCGGCACCGCCGATCGGATGGTCGTGCAGTCGTTCAACACTGAGACCCTCGCAGCCTGCCGAGACATGCTGCCGATGGTCTCGCGGTTCTTACTGCGCATGGTCCCGCGGCCCGAGGACATCGAGATCGCACGGGCGCTGGGGGCTGTTGCAATCAACCCCTCGTACAAGGGATTCTCGATGCGCAGGTCCGTCGTCACCGAGATTCGCGACAATGACCTGGGCGTATTCGTCTGGACGGCAGATTCCATGAACGAATGGCGCGAGCTCCTCGATGCCGAGGTCGATGGCATCATCACAAATCAACCCGGCCGTCTGCAGGGGTTCCTGGCGGGCAGATTCGACCCGGTGAAGTGAGGTTCTGCGATCTGTGAGTGACGTCACTGATCGCCGATTTGCCCTCGTTGCGCGAAGCCGTGTAAATTCTTACCTGTTGCCCCGATAGCTCAGTCGGTAGAGCATCTCCATGGTAAGGAGAAGGTCAAGGGTTCGAATCCCTTTCGGGGCTCTCGTGCCGCTTAAATGCGGTGCTGGGGCGGGGTAGCTCAGCTGGTTAGAGCGCACGACTCATAATCGTGAGGTCGGGGGATCGAGTCCCCCTCCCGCTACTCTGACAGAAGAACCTCCATCTAAGGGATGGGGGTTCTTTCTGATTCGCCACTCAAGCCTGTGGTTTCGCAGTGGCATCGTCCTCCGTGAACTTTCGAAGCGAATTGGTCAGCGCCCAGTAGATGGCAGCGGCTACAGGGGCCACGAGGATGACCTGATACCAGGACTGATCTTGTGAGCCCCAGTGAAGAAGTTTGAAGCTGGACAGGACAATTAAGACGAGGACCATCACGATGATGGATTCTCGCAGCTTGCGTCGGCGCTCGGAGATCGGCTCCCTCATAAAAAGCAAGGTTACCTGAGAAATGGAAATTCCTGTGTGATCGGACACGTTCAGATGTTGGACTCGGGGCTGGGGGCGAAGCTACGCTGGCTGTTACTCAATTTGTTGACTAATGGAGCCTGTGATGAACGATCCTCTTCCGCTGCGCTACGTTGCGATCGGTGACAGCTTGTCCGAAGGCGTCGGTGACGAGCCGTGGCCTGATGGCAGCGCGCGAGGCTGGACCGATCGCCTGGCCTCCCTTCTCACCGCGCATTACGGCAATGAACGGCCGATCCACTATGCGAACTTGGCTGTGCGTGGGTACAAGACTGCCCAGGTCGTCGACACTCAAGCTCAGACGGCTACTGATATGCGGCCCGACTTTGTGACCCTCACCGCCGGAATGAATGACATCATGCGGCCCCGGGTCGACTTCGACGCGCTGAAGAGCGACCTCGTGGGGCTCGTCGAGCCCCTCACCTCGGCCGGGGCCAAGGTCTTCGTCGTTCCCATCCCCAACATCGCCGGAGTCTCACCAGCCGGTCCACTGATCAACACCCGTCGACTGCGTCTCAACGCGATCTACCAGTACCTCGCCGACGAATACGGAATCCAGCCGCTCACCAACACCACCAACTCGGTTTTCGAAGATCCCCGTGCATGGGACGATGATCGACTTCACCTCGCCCCGCTAGGCCACGAACGGCTCGCCTGCGCGGCGGCGGAAAGTTTCGGCCTGCCGGTCGACTTCGATGTGCTCAGTGCACCCGAGGGGCCAGCACCGCTGCGCACGGCCAGGACCGAAGCACACTGGTGGTGGACACACGTACGACCGTGGATCTATCGGCGGCTCACTGGCAAATCATCCGGGGACGGCCGGGTGGCCAAGAGACCACACCTCGAGCCGATCGTTGCCGACGGACGCTAAGGGGTTGCAGTCCGGTCGGCGAGAATCGTCAGAACGAACTCGCACCAGCGGATGTTCTCCTGTTCGAAAGTGATGCCTCTGGCCAACGTGAGGTAAGGACCGAGGTGATCCGCCTCGGACAGGAAAGTCTGCTCGCTCCGGCCCTCGAGCAGGTTGCTTTGAGAGCGTTCGTAGCGTTGGAGCTTTGACTCTGAAGCCGCGAGCTTGTCCTGCACATTGGCTGCGATCGCTGCGGCGTCTCCCAGGTTCATGGCCTCGACCTGGACGAGCAGCTCGTCACGGATCGCAGTTGGTTTGGGCGCGCGGACGGTGAAATTGCGCAACTCCTCTCGGCCACGGTCGGTGAGGGAGAACAGTCGCTTGTTCGGTCGCTTCACCTGCTGGACCACTTGAGCCTCGATCAGGCCGGCGGTCTCCATCTTGTCGAGTTCGCGGTAGAGCTGCTGCGGAGAGGCGGTCCAGAAGTTCGAAACAGTCACATCGAAGGCCTTCGCCATGTCGTATCCCGATGACTCGCCATTGGAGAGAGCGGCCAAAATTGCATCCTGAAGTGCCATAGCCGACACCATAGCCCGGTGCCCGGAATGATCACAAAGCTGATTATTCCCCACCTCGGCAATGAACAGATTCGCAGCGCCCGTCATGCCGATACGACGTAGACTCGGGCTCACACACCTGCCCACAGTAAGACACCTGCCGACAGTAGGAAATCAATGATGATTGACACTTCGCTCAGCGACTGGCTTCTGGACTCCGACCCTGCACTGCGCTGGCAGGTCGAGCGCGACCTCTTAGACGTCGACGAAGACACCTGGCAGGAGACTCGGAAACGGGTCCCTGCCGAAGGGTTCGGCCGTGAGCTCCTCAGCCGCCAAGACGCAGACGGGCAGTGGGCGGGAGGCGCGTACTTCCCAGCCGACTTCAGGGGAGAGGGCCCGCAGCCGTGGACGGCCACCACCTGGGCACTCAACGAGCTTCGTGAATGGGGAGTTCCTGCCTCGGCGCTGGAGGGAACCGCGGCACAGCTGGTCCCGGTGAAGTGGGAATACGAGGACATGCCCTACTGGGGCGGGGAGGTCGATGTCTGCATCAACGCGATGACCCTGTCGAACGGCCTGTGGCTCGGTGCCGACGTCGATGAGATCGTGGATTGGTTCCTCGACCACCAGCTCGACGATGGGGGTTGGAACTGCGAATGGGTGGACGGCTCGACAGTGGCTTCCTTCCATTCCACGCTCAATGCCCTGATCGGACTCCTCGACTACCAGGTTCGCACCGGTGACGCCGAGCGGGTCGCGGCCGCGCGTGCCCGAGGAGAGAAGTATCTGTTGCGGCGCGAACTCTTCCGCAGACTCTCGACGGGGGAGCCCTTCTACAGTCGAGTATTCAGCTTCGCCCATCCTCGGCGGGCCTATTACAACGTGCTCGCCGCGGCCGACTACTTTCGGGCGGCGGCAGACGCGGACGGAGCCTCGCCCGACTCACGAATGTCCGTGGCGATCGAGGCCATCAGATCCCAGCGGCAGTCCGACGGGACCTGGCTGCAGGGGCACCGGCTAGACGGCGATGTCTGGTTCCACGTCGACGTGCCGACCGGTGAACCGTCGAAGTGGGTGACCCTCCAAGCCACTCGTGTTCTGAAATGGTGGGACTCGACGCAGTCCGCGCAATGACCTAGAAGTCCACTTCGTCCTTATCGAGCCCGGGGAACTTGACCTCGTACTTGATCATATTGTCTTTGTGATCGACGAGTTTGACCGAGCCGAAGTAGGTCTTCTTCTTCGTATGAACCTCGCAGCTTGTCAGACCCCACCAGCCCATGACCTTCATATCATCACGGCATTCGACCTTCGAGACCTTCATATCGAACTTGTTTGTGAACAGGTCGTCGATATCAGCTTCCAGGGATGCCGTGGGGATCTTTCCATCGCCTTCTTTGTCGACCTTGATCCCGTCATCACTGGCCCAGGACGTGGTCCGCGGGGCATCGGCGAAGAGATCCTTCGATTTGCTCGGCTCGGACTCGGCAGACTTGCTGGGGGCTACGGCTGGCGCACTTTCCGACTCGCTCGGCGCAGCCTTGCCCTGCATGCCGCCCTTCTCTGTCTGCGCGGCCTCATCGGACTTCTTCGCCGGCTCGTCCTTCTCCCCGCCGCCGCAGCCTGTCAGGGCCAGGGCCAGGGCGATACCGGCAGCGGCAGTGATGGTACGGGCTGAGAATGCGGCCTTGGGCATCGATTTCATCGTCATGCTCCTCAGAGAAGTTCGGTGATGGCCTCTCCGGCAACCACGGGCGTTGTGCGTTCACTGACGATTCTGCCATCACTGCGGCGACGACGAAGGATTTCGCTGTTCAGATCCGGAGACACATGTGTCCATCCGGGCACATGACGCAACGCGGTCATCATCGCGGGACGCTCGACTACGATGACCGGATGATCCCCACGACGACAACAGCGAACGGCACGGCCCTTCCTCTCCTCGGGCAGGGCACATGGCATATCGGCGACGACCCTGCGCAGAGGAAAGTCGAGATCGCGGCCCTGCGTGAGGGCATCGAACTAGGCGTGAACCTCATTGACACCGCGGAGATGTATGGCTCCGGACGCTCCGAGAACCTCGTTGGAGAGGCGATCGCACCTGTGCGCGATGACGTGTTTCTCGTCGATAAGGTTCTGCCCACGAATGCCTCGGAATCCGGGACCATTGAAGCCTGCGAACGGTCACTGGCTGTCCTCGGAACCGACCACATCGACCTCTACCTCCTCCACTGGCCCGGCGCCTACCCCGTGGACGAGACGATCGCAGCCTTCGAACAGCTCCGCGAGCGGGGGCTCATCGGCGCCTGGGGCGTGAGCAACTTCGACTCTGACGAGATCATGGAGCTGCCTGCTGTGCCGCAGGTCAACCAAGTTCTGCTCAACCCGTCCCGCCGCGGACCCGAGTTCGATCTTCTGCCCACCCACCGCCGCAACCGTCCGCACATCACGACGATGGCGTACTCGCCCGTCGAACAGGGGCGACTGCTGACGGATCCCACCCTCGCCGAGGTGGCCCGCCGTCACGACGTCACCACCGCCCACATCCTGCTGGCCTGGGCAATCCGGTCAGGGGACGTCATCGCCATACCGAAGGCCTCGACACCAGAACACGTGCGTGCCAACGCCGCTGCAGTCGATATCGAGCTGGGGAGCGGCGACCTGGCTGATATCGATTGTGCTTTCCCTGCACCAAGCTCACCGATGCCACTGGAGGTGATCTGAATGCCGCTGCCATCGATCGGACTCATCTCCCACGGCACATCGTCGGGAGAGGGGCGCAGAGTCATCGAAGCTCTCGCCTCCGCCGTCACCGAAGACCTGCTCTCCCGTGGGCTGGCCCAGGAGGTGATGCTCGGCCACGTGGATGTTCAACAGCCCGATGTCGCCGAGGTGCTCTCGGCGTTGCCCCACGACTCACCGGTGATCCTCGTGCCGCTGCTGCTCTCCCCGGGGTATCACGTGCATGTCGACCTGGCCGAAGCCATCCGTGCCGCGGGAGGCGCAGATGGACGCGGTGCGCAAGGCGGTGGTGAACGCGAAGCGCGAAGAACCTCCGAAAGCCGTGACATCCGACTGACGTCGACTCTGGGACCTGACCCGCGCCTTGCCCAGATTCTGGCCGCGCGTCTGCCGAACCTCGAAGACGAGGACCAGGTGGTGCTAGCAGCCGCAGGATCGAGTGACGACAGGGCCAACGACGCCTGCCTGGAGATGGCTGAATCACTGGCTCATGAGCTCTCGAGGCCCGTCGTTGCGGGGTTCCATGCCGGCGGGGGAGACCGCCTGGGCGATATTGTTGAGCAGAAACGTGGGTCTGGTGGACGTGTAGTGCTCTCGAGCTATCTCCTGGCCCCGGGATTCTTCCAGGACCTCGCCTCGGCGCTCATTGCTGAGTCCCGCGACATCCTCACCCCACCGCTGCTCCTTGACCGCGCGGAGGCCCCGTCATTGCTGGTCGAGATTGTTCGCGATCGGATAATCTCAGCACTCTGACTCGGCGTCAATTCTCTCGACCCGGATCGTCATCGTCCAGACTTATGACGTCATGTGTCACGAAACGACATGATTGGGGACCCTGAGTTGTTGAGCAATCCAATTCTCTTGTAGCGTGACGCACCAAAGGTTCACAGCAGCGTTTGGAGACGACCGTGTCCGCACATGTAGATGAAATCAAGCAAACCCGGGGTTCCGGTGCTTCCGTGAAGCCTGCCCGACAGAAGAAGTCGAATGGTCAGTGGAAGGTCGACGGCTCAGAACCGTTGAACAAAAACGAAATCGATAAGGCCGAAGACAACGGACTCAACGTCCGAACCCGGATCGAAGAGGTGTATTCGAAGGGCGGCTTCGCATCAATCGATCCCACCGATCTGCACGGGCGCTTCCGGTGGTGGGGGCTGTACACACAGCGCAAACCCGGCATCGACGGCGGCCGCACCGCTACGCTCGAGCCACACGAGCTCGAGGATGAGTACTTCATGCTCCGGATCCGCATCGACGGAGGCAAGCTCACCACCGAGCAGCTGAACACCATCGCGGGCATCTCGAACGACTTCGGTCGTGGCAGTGCCGACCTCACCGACCGCCAGAACATTCAGCTCCACTGGATCGAAATCGAGAATGTGCCCGAGATATGGGAGCGCCTCGAAGCCGTGGGCCTGCAGACAACCGAGGCCTGCGGCGACGTCCCACGTGTCATCCTCGGTTCTCCCGTGGCGGGCATCGCAGCGGATGAGCTCATCGACCCGACACCGGCGATCGAAGAGATCTCGCGCCGCTACATCGGCGACCCGAGCCTGTCGAACCTGCCCCGCAAGTACAAGACGGCGATCACCGGCCACCCCAGCCAGGACGTCGTCCATGAGATCAACGACTGCTCGTTCGTCGCCGTCGAACATCCTGAGAAGGGCATCGGCTACGACCTGTGGGTCGGCGGAGCCCTGTCTGTGGTTCCCCGATTCGCCGAGCGACTCGGTGTGTGGGTCGCGCCCGACCAGGTCGTCGAGACCTGGCTCGGGGTGACGGAGATCTTCCGCGACTACGGTTTCCGCCGTCTGCGCAACAAGGCACGTCTGAAGTTCCTCCTCGCCGATTGGGGCCCGGAGAAGTTCCGCGAGGTCCTCGAGACCGAATACCTCGGCTACAAGCTCGCCGACGGTCCCGCCCCGGAGAAGCCTATGACAGCGGGCGATCACGTGGGCGTGCATAAGCAGGCCGACGGAAAGTATTACATCGGAGTCAGTCTCATCGCCGGCCGCGCCTCGGGCACCCTGCTGAACCAGATCGCCGATCTGGCCGAGAAGTTCGGATCCACGCGACTGCGCACGACTCCGCATCAGAAGGTCCTGCTCCTCGATATCGACGAAGCAGACATCGACGAGGTCGTCGCAGGCCTCGATGCCCTCGGCCTCTCCAGCCGTAAGGATCTTTTCCGCCGTTCGACGATGGCCTGCACTGGCATCGAATACTGCAAGCTCGCGATCGTCGAGACTAAGCAGACGGCAGCAGACGCCGTGGCGACGCTCGAAGAGCGCCTCGCGGGTATCGATCTGCCGCACCCGATCAGCCTGCACCTCAACGGCTGCCCGAATTCGTGCGCACGCATTCAGACCGCCGACATCGGGCTCAAAGGCCAGATCGTTACGACAGATGAGGGTGAGCAGGTTCCCGGGTTCCAGGTCCACGTCGGCGGGGGGCTGGCCTCGAAGGACCGCGACGAAGCCGGCCTCGGCCGCACAGTCCGCGGCCTCAAGGTGACGGTCGACAACCTCAGCGACTACGTCGAGAAACTCGTCCGCCGGTTCCTCGACGGTCGCGGCGAGACCGAGACGTTCTCCGAATGGGCACACCGCGTCGACGATGAGGAGCTGGCATGAACACGACACAGTCACACGACACTGCCGCCAGGGCGCGCAGTCTTGATGAGCTCAAGGCCCTCGCCGAGGCCGGGGCGAAGGAACTCGCCGGCGATCCCGATAACGGCGTGGCCGAGGCCAACCCGGCCGACGTCATCCGCTGGGTCTCGCGCAACTTCGACACCTCTTCCTGCGCGGTGGCCTGCTCGATGGCCGACGCCGCACTGCCGCACTATGTCGCCCAGTACCTGCCCGGCGTCGATGTGCTCTTCCTCGACACCGGCTACCACTTCGCGGAGACCTATTCGACCCGCGACGAGGTGGCCAGCAAGGTCGACGTCAACATCGTCGATGTTCTCCCGGAGCAGACCGTGGCCGAGCAGGATGCGGAATTCGGTGCCGAACTCTTCAACCGTGACCCAGGACTCTGCTGTGCCCGGCGCAAGGTCGCACCTCTGAAGAAGTCGCTGGCCGGTTACGAACTCTGGTTCACCGGAGTCCGCCGGGATGAAGCACCGACCCGTGCGAACACGCCGCTGGTGACCTTCGATGAGAAGAACGGACTGGTCAAGGTCAACCCTCTGGCCGCCTGGTCCTTCGACGACCTTCTCGACTACGCCGGTGCGTTCGACGTGCCGGTCAATCCACTGCTGTCGCAGGGCTATCCGTCCATCGGCTGCCAGCCCTGCACCAACCCCGTGGCCGAGGGTGAGGACCCTCGTGCCGGACGTTGGGCTGGAACTAACAAAACAGAATGCGGGCTGCACGTATGAGCATCGATCACACACCTCTGTCTACCCAGAAACCACTGTCCGCCCTTGACGTTCTCGAATCCGAGGCGATCCACATCATCCGCGAGGTCGCGGCTGAATTCGAGAAGCCCGTGCTGCTGTTCTCCGGTGGCAAGGACTCCGTCACTGTCCTCCACCTCGCAGCCAAAGCCTTCTGGCCCGCGAAGATCCCGTTCGGTCTTCTTCACGTCGACACCGGCCACAACTTCCCGGAGATCCTGAAGTTCCGCGACGAGACGGCCGCCCGTTACGGCATTGACCTGAGCGTGGCGAAGGTCCAGGACTACATCGACGACGGCCGCCTGCGCGAACGTGCCGACGGCACCCGCAACACCCTGCAGACCCAACCGCTCATCGACGCGATCGCGGCCGGCGGTTACGACGCGGTGTTCGGCGGTGCCCGCAGGGATGAGGACAAAGCGCGGGCCAAAGAACGCATCCTGTCCCTGCGCGACGAATTCGGCGGATGGGACCCCAGCAACCAGCGCCCCGAACTGTGGAACATCTACAACGGCCGCCATGTGAACGGCGAACACGTGCGAGTGTTCCCGATCTCGAACTTCACCGAACTCGACGTGTGGAGCTACATCGAACGCGAGAACATCGCACTGCCGCACCTCTACTACGCCCACGAACGCGAGGTCTTCAACCGCGACGGCATGTGGTGGTCCACCGGAGAATTCTCGACCCCACGCGCCGGCGAAGACGTCATTCGCAAGTCCGTGCGCTACCGCACCGTCGGCGATATGAGCTGCACCGGTGCCGTGGAATCGGAGGCGAGCGACATCGCCTCCGTCCTCGCCGAGGTGGCTGTGACCACTGTGACAGAACGTGGAGCCACCCGAGCCGACGACCGGATCTCGGCCGCGGCGATGGAAGATCGCAAGAAGGACGGATACTTCTGATGACGACAACACCAGACACCACCGCTGCAACGCAGACGAAGACTCTGCTGCGCTTCGCGACAGCCGGTTCCGTCGACGACGGCAAATCGACGCTCGTGGGTCGCCTGCTCCACGATGCGAAGGCGATCCTCGCCGATCAGCTCGAAGCTGTCACGCGCACCAGCGAAGAGCGCGGCTTCGTCGGCGGCGAGTTCGACTTCGCCCTGCTCACCGACGGTCTGCGCGCCGAACGCGAACAGGGCATCACGATCGACGTCGCTTACCGCTATTTCGCCACCGACAGGCGATCGTTCATCCTCGCCGACTGCCCCGGCCACGTCCAGTACACCCGCAACATGGTCACCGGCGCCACCACCGCCGATGCCGTCGTCGTCCTCATCGACGCCCGCACCGGCGCCACCGAGCAGACACGGCGTCACCTCACCGTCGTGCAGAGGTTGGGCATCCGGCATATCATCGTCGCGATCAATAAGATCGACCTCCTCGACTACGACCACCTAGCCTATGCCAAGGTCGAGCACGAGGTCGAGGAACTCGCCACCGAGATCGGGCTCGACACCGCCCACCTCATTCCGGTCTCGGCACTGGCCGGAGACAACGTCGCCGAAGCCTCGTCCAACACCCCCTGGTACTCGGGGCCGGCCCTGCTCGAACTCCTCGAAACCCTTCCCAGCAAGGAGGAGGACACCGCCGATCTCGAACCCTTCCGCCTCGACGTCCAATCGGTTCTGCGCCCGCAGGGCGGACTGGCACCGGGACTTAACCCCGAGGAATTCCGAGACTACCGGGCCGTGGCCGGACAGGTCACCTCCGGCCGGGTCCACCTCGGCGATGAGATCGATGTCCACCCGGCAGGGATCAGGACAAAGGTCGTCGGCATCGACACCGCCGACGGCCCTCTGGAATCGGCGGGTGCGCCACTGTCGGTGGCGCTGCGACTGGCCGATGACATCGACATGGCCCGCGGAAGCGTGCTGGCCGCGGCCGGAACCCTGCCGATGCCGCGCAAACTTCTGCGTGCCGAGGTCTTCCCGTTCACGACACAGGGCCTGCGCTCGGGTGACAGGGTGCTCGTCAAGGCTGGGACGACGACGGTCAAGGCCCTCGTGACGATCGAATCGAAGCGGAACCTCACGACCTCGGTGTCCGAACCCGCCGAGGTGCTCGCCGGCAATGACATCGGCCTCGCCGAGGTGAAGCTGGCATCCGCACTGCCGCTGGCGGATTTCCGCGAGCATGGTCGGTCCGGCGGCTTCCTCATCATCGACCCGCAGACCGGAGCCACCGTGGCCGCGGGCATCCACACCCCAGCGGAAGAAGGTGCGGAATGAGTCTCTTCACCCGGCAAGTCCCCGGCAGCGTCCTCCTTATCGGGGCCGGCCCCGGTGATCTGGGCCTGCTGACCGTCAAGGGCCTGCGCGCCCTGGAATCGGCCGAGGTCATCGTCGCCGACCGCCTCGGCGCCCGCACGGTCATCGATCAGCTCGAAGTCGAACGGGGCGAAGCGCTCGCAGCCCAGATCATCGACGTCGGAAAGTACCCCGGCCACCATCCGGTGCCACAGACCCGGATCAACGAGATCCTCGTAGAACAGGCGCGACTGGGCAGAAGAGTGGTCCGGCTCAAGGGCGGCGACCCGTTCGTCTTCGGACGCGGCGGTGAAGAGGTCGCCCACTGCAGAGAGGCCGGCGTCGAGGTCCAGGTCGTCCCCGGTGTCACCAGCGCGAACTCGGTCCCCGCCGTCGCCGGGATTCCGTTGACCCACCGCGGTCTGGCCACTGCCTACACCGTCATCACCGGCCACGATCAGCTCGCTGAGCTCGGTGGCTGCCGCGATCACACGGTTGTCGTGCTCATGGGCATCGGCACCTTGGCCCACTCGGCGATGATCCTGGCCCGTGGGAGACGCGGAGGCGACTGCCCCGTCGCGATCATCGAGGACGGGTTCGGCGAGAACCAGCGAGTGACGATCGGGACCTTGAACACGATCGCAGGCCAAGCAGCTCGCCGAGGTGTGCGCTCGCCCGCCATCGTCGTTGCAGGTGATGTCGTGACATTGAGCCCCTACGCCGTCGGTGCCTTCGCCCGGGCGCAGACCTCCGAACCGGAACTCGTGAGGAACCCATGACCTACATCATTGCCCAACCCTGCGTCGACGTGAAGGACCGGGCCTGCATCGACGAATGCCCCGTCGACTGCATCTACGAAGGTGCTCGCTCCCTCTACATCCACCCCGAAGAGTGCGTGGACTGCGGCGCCTGCGAACCCGTGTGTCCCGTCGAGGCGATCTTCTACGAAGACGATGTCCCAGACGAATGGGAGGCCTACTACTCTGCGAACGTCGACTTCTTCGACACCATCGGGTCCCCGGGAGGCGCTGCCGCCCATGGCGTCATCGATTCCGACCATCCCCTGATCGCGGCACTGCCGCCCCAGAACACAGGAGAACTATGACTACGAATCCCTTCCGTGTGGCTATTGTGGGTGCCGGTCCTGCCGGGATCTATGCGGCCGATCTGTTGACTAAGGCTGAGCGTGACTTCGAGGTCAGTATTGATCTCTTTGAGCGTTTGCCGACTCCGTTCGGTTTGGTCCGTTACGGTGTGGCTCCGGATCATCCTCGGATCAAGGGCATCATCAACGCTTTGATCAAGGTCCTCGACCGTGGTGATATTCGTTTGTTCTCCAACGTGGAGTACGGGGTAGACATCAATCTCGAAGAGTTGACTGATCGCTATGATGCGGTGATCTTCTCTACCGGTTGCTTCATTGATGCGTCTTTGAATCTGCCTGGTGTGGATCTGCCTGGTTCGTATGGTGCTGCTGATTTCGTGAATTGGTATGACTCGCATCCGGATGTGGCTCAGACCTGGCCCCTGGGTGCTGAGAAGGTTGCTGTCATCGGCAATGGCAACGTTGCTCTCGACGTGGCGCGGGTGTTGGCGAAGCAGGCCGATGATATGCACACGACTGAGATTCCTGATCACGTGTATGAGGGTCTGAAGTCGTCTCGGGTTACGGATGTGCATGTGTTTGGTCGTCGGGGTCCGGCCCAGGCGAAGTTCCCGCCGCTGGAGTTGCGTGAGCTGGGGCATGTCAAGGATGTCGATATCATCGTCTATCCCGAGGACTATGAGTTCGATGATGGGTCTTTGGCTGCGATTGAGTCGAATAATCAGACGAAGCAGGTTGCGAAGACTCTGACTGATTTCACGATGCGTGAACCGGTGGGGGCTAAGCGTCGTCTGCATCTGCATTTCTTGCATTCCCCGGTTGCGATCTTGGGTGAGGATCGGGTGACGGGTCTGCGTACGGAGCGGATGGAGCTTGATGGCAGTGGTGGTGTGGTTGGTGCCGGTACGTTCCATGATTGGGACATCGATGCCGTGTATCGGGCCATCGGGTATGCGGGTACAGCGCTGCCGCAGTTGCCTTTCGACTCGAGCAGGGGAGTTATTCCGAATCATGAGGGTCGTGTCGTCGACGCGGATGATCAGCAGGTCTCTGCGCAGGCGGATGTGGTCCAGGGTGTGTATGCCACTGGTTGGATCAAGCGTGGTCCGGTGGGTTTGATTGGGCATACGAAGGGTGATGCTCTGGAGACGATTGGTCATATTTTGGATGATCGTTCTGCTGGTGTGTTGACTGAGCCGGTGTATCCAGATGACAGTGCCATCGTTGAGTTGTTGGAGTCTAAGGGTGTTGATTATGTGGATTGGGAGGGGTATCACCGTGTGGAGTCGGCGGAGAAGGCTCTGGGTGAGGCTGAGGGGCGTGAGCGGGTGAAGATCGCGACGCGTGAGGGCATGTTGGCTGAGGCGCGCAGTCATCTGCAGGCCGAAGCCGCCAGCCACGAATTCAGCCCCCGCTGAAGCCCTGAACAGAAAATAGGCGAATAGCCAGGTTCTGCGGCGACGCCGGGCGGGTCAGAGAGGACTGCTCTTTGGCTATGACAACGCCCGGCGTTTCACTGCATAAGAATCATCGCGGTACCTACTGTCCCGAGGGTCCGCACGGCTTCCCGCTGCTCGTCGCCGCCCACCCTGGACCGCCTTCGTCGCCCTGACCGGAGTGGTGCTGGCGATCACCGGCGCCGAAGCACTGTTCGCCGATATGGGTCACTTCGGTCGCCTGCCCATCTCCCGGGCCTGGCTCTTCATCGTCCTGACGGCACTCGTCCTCAACTATCTGGGATAGGTCGGCCTGGACCTGCGCACACCGGGGGACATCGGCCATCCCTCCTTCGACCTCGTTCCCGACTGGGCGATGATCCCTGCAGCGGTCCTTGCGACCATGGCCACGGTCATCGCCTCACAGACTGTCATCGCTGCGGCCTTCTCCGCGATCCAACAGGCCGGACGACTGCAGCTCCCTCCACCGTTCGGCGTCGTGCGCGTGTCCCAGTTTTCACCCGGTCAGATCTACGTTCCGCTCGTCAACGCACTGCTCGCCGTCGCCGTCATCGCCGTCGTCGTGGTCTCCAACCTGACGAAGTTCCTTTCCTGCGGTTGGCTGCCGATCGCCATCGGCCGCGTCATCTTCGTCGGTGGTCTGGCCGGGCCGAGGGCACCCACCAGGATGCCCGGCACCGCGGTGTACCAGTGCCACTCCGTGAAGCTCGTTCCCGCGGCCATGCAGACCCTGATCAGACATCAGTCGGTCGTCCATGAGAGGGTGCTCATCGTCAAGATCATGACCGGGCACAAACCGTTCACCACCGAGGCGAGGCTCATCGAGCGAGGGCATGGAGTCACCACCATCGAACTGGACGACGGTTTCAGCCTGCCGCCCAAGGTGCCCGACCTCCTCAATCGAATTGAGCAGGCACAGTCGCGGCCGGCCGGCTCGCCGAGTGTGGCCGACGCGGTGTACTTCGTCCCCGAGGTCGCCCCTATCCGGGGGAGAACTCTCCGATGCGCCGCTGGCAGCGGGCCATCTTCATCAACTTCATGCGACTGCGTCCGGATCTGCTCAACCAATACCACCTGTCGCGTGATCACAGCATCGTGGTCAACCGCGAGGTCCCGATCTGAGCCGTCCCTTCGCACCGCAGCAGGGAAGCGCAGGGAGTACTGTCAGTCCAAGAGCAGGAAACCCTCTGACCGGAAGGACACCGCCCATGAGCGAAACCAGTGCACGCGTCGCCGTCATCGGCAGCGGAATCGCCGGAGCCAGCGTTGCCTTCGGGCTGGCTTCACGCGATGTTGCGGTCACCGTCTTCGACGATGCCATGGCCGGTCAGGCGACCGCCGCCAGTGCCGGGATCATCGCGCCGTGGGTCTCGACGAGCACCGGCGCCTACTACGAGACCTACGCCGCCGGCGGCAATTTCTACCCCGAATTCCTCGACCGGCTCAGCGCGCTCGGGATCCCCGAGCTGGGCTACCGCCGGTCCGGCGCCCTAGTCGTCAACGAGGATCCCACTTTCCTCGCCGAGGCGGCCCATCTCATCCGTGATCGCATCGCGGCTGCCGGGGCAGTCGCAGGCGAGGCGCATGAGTGTGACTCCGCGAATCTCAGGGAGCTGTTCCCACCGATCGCAGCGGACATGTCCGGGCTCTTCATCAGCGGGGGAGGCCGGGTCGATGGGCGCACCCTGCGCGACGCGGTCCTCACCGGGGCGAAGGCCTACGGGGCCGGACTCGTCGCGGACACGGCCCGAACGATCACCGCTGGAACTTCGGGCACATGGTCCGTGGGGACCACCTCGGCGGTGGAGGACTTCGACGCCATCGTCATCGCCGGTGGCGCGCGCAGCTCGGAGATCCTGGAGCGCCTGGGCCATACGGTGGCGATCACAGCGCAGCGCGGGCAGCTCATCCATCTGGGCCTGCACGGGGCCAACACCTCGTCGTGGCCGACGCTGCATCCGCTCGACCACCATTACATCACGCCCTTCGACGGCGGCAGAGTCGTCATCGGCGCCACCCGTGAGGACGGTGTCGGCTTCGACGTGCGCACAACGGCGGCGGGGCAGAAGCAGGTCCTCGATGACGCCCTGAGAATCGCTCCCGGGCTGGCCGAGGCGACGATTCTGGAGACAAGAGTCGGAGTCAGGCCCATGTCCACGCGTCCCAGTGGGCTGCCCTACGCCGGAGCCGTTCCAGGGGCACCTGGGCTGTGGCTGGCCTCAGGCTTCGGCGCCGGCGGGTTGACGATGGGTCCGCTCATCGGCGACGGCCTAGCCGCAGCGATCCTCGGACAGGAGGCACCGGCGATCGCACACCTGGGGCTGTGACCTGCGGCACGTCTGGCTTGGTAGTCTGAGGTCATGAAACCGGTGCTGCCCCGAGCCTTCCGATGGTTCTGGGCGGGCGAAGCCGTCTCCGGATTCGGTACCTGGATCACATTCCTCGCCCTGCAGGTCATCATCGTCGACCACTTGCACGCAGGAACCGTGGGCCTGGGCTGGATGAACGCCGCGAGGTGGCTTCCGTACCTGCTCTTCGGACTCATCCTCGGTGCACTCATCGACCGAGTCCGACGTCGACCCGTCATGATCGCAAGCGACCTTCTTCGAGCTCTGCTGCTGTGTGCGATCCCGGCGCTGTGGGCACTTGGCCTGCTCAGCCTGGTACCGCTGCTCCTCATCGTGGCCATCCTGGGAACGGCAACGTTGGTCAACGACAGTGCTTCGCAGGCATTCGTGCCCCGGCTCGTTCCCGTCGGCGGCCTGCAGGCGGCTCACGCGCGAATCGATGGCACGAACGCGGTTGCCCAGACCGCGGGGCCAGCTCTGGGCGGCGGGCTGCTTGCCGTCATCGTGGCACCGGTCGCTGTGTCGGTCAACGTGGTGACCTATCTGTTCTCCGCCGTCGTCGTCTCCCTCATCCGTGTAGACGAGCCGAGGAGCTCGCGCACGGAGGATTCTGTGAGACCGAATCTGCGCAGGGAGATCTGGGCAGGGCTGAAGTGGGTGTACCTGACGCCGAGTCTGCGTGACCTCGCGGTCTGGACGCATGTCTGGTTCGGCGCCCAGGCTATTCTCGCCGCGGTCAGCGCCGACTACTTCCTCGGAGCCATCGGCATCGACGCCCTCTGGTTCGGCATCGTCATGGCCGGAGGCGGGCTGGGGGGAATCATCGGCGCACTGATCTCACCACGCGCAGGGGAGAAACTGGGCAGTGGGCGAGTCGTCATCTTCGCCCACCTGTGCTCGGCCGCTGGCGCACTCATCCTGTTCGCGGCCACACCGCTCGCGGGCCAGCTGCACGGCGAGATGAGTTCGGTGGTCGTTCTCTTCGCGGGGGTGGGCCTGCACGGATTCGCCATCGGTCTGAGCAATTCACACGAGATGGCCTACCGGCAGTCGATCACCCCGGACGCGTTCCAGGCGCGGACGAATACGACGATGCGTTCAATGAATCGGGCCGTGATCGTCGTCGCCTCACCGTTGGCGGGAATATTCGCTGCCCTCACCAGCACGCAACTGATGTTGGTTATCGCTGCGGTGATCTTCGCACTGAGTGCGATCGGTCTTTGGTTCTCTCCGTTTCGCACGGCGAGAATCGGTACCTGAACCGCACAGGCCCTGTGTAGGGCACGATCAGTCGACGAATGGTGTGGTGACCGCCTTCGCCAGGGCATCGAAGGCACGGATCGTGGGGAAGAGCTTGGCAGCATCCTGCGGCAGGCCCCAGCTGGAGAGCTTGACGCCGACGAAGTTGGCTCCTGGGTTCATGTAGATCATCTGTCCGTGGATGCCCAGGGCGAGGAAGGCGTGCGAATCAGGAAACGGGAACCAGAACTGGTTGCGATACATTCCACCGGGCATCCGATTGTCATCGGGGCCCTCGGCGAAGGCCTTCCTGGTGTCGACATCGCCGGTGAGGGTGTCGCCGATCCACGAGGTCGGTGCCACCTGTTCACCTGTCAGGGAGACTCCGCGGTTCGCATACAGATACCCGAAGCGGGCAAGGTCGCGCAGAGTGGTGTTGATGCCGCCGTCGAACATGCCCACGCCGTACTGGTCGGTGGCGATGAGCGCATCGCGTTCGGCCCCGATCCGAGACCACAACACCCGCGACATGAGGGTCTGCATGCTCTCGTCTGCGATCTTTTCGCACACCCACCCCAGCACATCGGTCTCACACGAGCGGTATTCGTAGACTCCGCCGTGCTCGGACTTCGCGTCGAGCGTGGTCAGGAACTCATACATTCCCTTCGCTTGCCCCTCGGGGGTCTGCTCCGACCAACCGATCGACTCCTCGATCTGCCTGACCTCTGACTTCGGGTCGAGATAGTTCTCCGAGAACCTGATGCCCGAGCGCATGTCCAGGATGTGGCGCACAGTGGCTCCGGCATAGCCGGAAGAGGCGAGCTCGGGGACATAGTCGGTGATCAGACGATTCGGATCGAGATCCCCGGAACCGACGAGGACACCGGCGACCGTGCCGACCAACGACTTGCTCACCGACATCAGCAGATGCTCGGTGTCCGGGCGCATCGTGGAGAAATACTCCTCGGCGAGCACTGTGCCGTTGTGCAGGACCATCCACGCATCCGTGTCGCTGGCCTCGATGACGCTGCGCACACTGCGAGCCGCGGAGAACTCGGTCTTCGGAACCTCGACGTTGCCCAGGTCCTGCAGATCAGCGGGCAGTTCTGCCACAGGTCCGATCCCGCGCGAGATCGGCGTCGTGGGCAGCACCTGATCGACGTGCTGAAACGACCAGCGGACATTGTCGGCTTCCTGCCAGTTGTCCTTGTCGATGACAGGGGCCACGGGCACGGTCTGGTCCGGCGACGTCTCAGTCACTGTCCACCTCTTCGCAGTCGTTTCGGGTCGTCCGTGACGAGATTATCACCACAGACAGAAGTCAATCACCCTTCGCTCCAGGCCCGCCCAACGCCGGAGAGGGATCTTCTGCTGCGACTGGAACGCCGGCGTACATCGCACGGATGGAATCGATGAAGTGCTTGGCCCGGATGCTCAGGGCGTTCGGGCCCCCGGCCTTGGTCTGCAGCGGGTTCTTCGTCACGAGCACACCGAGGTCGGCGCCCTTCCACCGGTATTCGCCGGCCCCGTAGATGCGCAGGAAGAACACCTCGTTGCCGTTCTGCAGGGGATGCCAGTCAAGAGCGGCGCGCTTGTAGGTCAGAGTCCCGTACTGGTCGAGGTAGTACTGACCGGTCAGCGGTGAGTGGGTGATATATTCGGTGATGTCAGCGGTCTCCTTGATGACCATCTGGCTCCACTCATCAGCACCGGAGAGCTCTTCCCACCGCTCGTTGATCTCGGCGACATCGAGATCGAATTCGACGTCGAGGTACTCGAGCAGATGGAACAGGAACAGGGGGACGTCGGCGTAGGCGCCGGCGGTGACGTTGGTGATCGCTGAGGCACCGGAGATGCGCGGGTTGAGCTCACCGAGCCACACGTCGTCCGTGTCGAGGTCGACGAGCACATCGACTTCGAAGAAGCCGCGGTAGCCGCGTTTGCGCAGTCCCTCACCCATGCGCCGCACCAGCTCCCTGGCACGGGTGCGCTGGTCCGCGGTGAGCACGTCGGGGGTCATCTCATTGCCGCACCAGCCGCCCTTGTACGGAGTCAGCTCAGCGAAGCCGGCCAGCTCGGTGAGGAACGGGCCGACGACGACTCCGCTGCTGGTGATCACGGCCTCCACGGCCACGGGTGTGTTGTTGATGCGCTTCATGATCTTCAGCTCTTCGCCGATGATGTCGTGCTTGTGCCGGTTCCAGTCCTCCTCGGCGGCGATGAAGAACGTCGTCTTCCCTGAATCGCCGTAGGGGGTCTGGACGACGAGGTCGGTGCCCAGGTTCTCCTTCTTCGCCTCTGCGTTCAACTGCGCATAGGTGTCTGCAGTGGTGAGCACATTGGGCACGGAGTAGGCGCCGGCCTCGTTGCCGAGCTTCGTCGTCTCGATCTTCGAATCGAGCTGATTGCGCAGCGTCGCCGAGGGCAGGATGAGGTCGTAGCCGAGTTCACGGCAGATCCGCTCGGTCTCCTCGTCGAAGAAGACCATGGCGACCTTGGGCCTCTCACCGTGGGGCACATTCGTCGTCATATGGGCGCGCACCTCGGCGTTGAGGAGGAGCCAGTTGTTGATCGCTTCGCCGCTGTCGAATTCGACGAACGGCTTGTACCGCGGGGAGAAGACACGGGGGTGCCCGCCGTCCCAGCCGTCGTAGTACGTGATGTAGGAGAAGTTGCGGACCCATCGGTCGAGACCGAGGAGGTTGAATGGGGTCGCGCCGATGAAATAGATCGGCGTGATGTTGGTGCGGAAGAAGTGGCGCACCTCTGAGATGTTGCGCAAGGGCCGTCGCAACTGGGCCCGCTCCGCTTCTTCACCTGTGTAGGCGGCATCGGTGCCGACATGGACCTCGACATCGCCCGGATCCGGCGCCGAGGCGGTAGCCGGGGCAGGAGCCGGCACTGCAGAGGGAGCGCCTGCAGCGGCATCGGGAATGCGAGCCTCGGCCGTATTCACTGGTCGACCGGTGCCGGGAACTGCAACCGCGTCTTTGACCACACGCCGGTTTGCGCCTGCAGGATTGTTCGTCATCGCACTACTCCTTATGAAGACATCTGCTCTATCTGCTCGCACGTCCGTCCGCGTCATCGCGGCGATGATGCGAAAGGCCGAACGTCAAATGTGATGTGGACAACAACCTATACCAGTTTTCGGGGGCTGAGGACGATGGTGCACCAATTGAGTGAACCCGATGCGAATTCGGCGTCAAATCCGTGCTCTGAGCCATCGGTCGGGGCAATTCCCCGCGCATGGTGAGAGGCCGCTAGGCTGGGTTCACGACGTCTTTTCGAAAGAGAGCCACTATGCCGGTGAATACCGATAAGCAGGGAACCAGCTATTCCCTGCCTCGTCCCTACGAGGTGTCGAGGGAGGCGGTCGCGGAATTCGCGTTGGCCACCAATGCGAAGGCCGACTACCACTTCGACACCGGGGCGGCGACCGCCCTGGGCTATCACGACGTCGTGGCACCGACCACCTTCGCCGTGATCATCGCGCAGAAGTCTGAAGCGGCCTATATCAGTGACCCTGAGTCCGGCATCGACTTCTCCAAGGTCGTCCACGGCTCTGAGCAGTTCAGCATCACCCGCCCCATCGTCGCCGGCGACAGCCTGTCCGCCACGACCTACGTCGACGGCGTGCGCGCCGCGGGCAGCAACGCTATGATCACCACCCGCACCGAGATCACCGACGCTGCGCAGCAGCCGGTCGTCACAGTGACCTCGACCATCGTTGTGAGAGGAGACGGAGAATGAGCGTCACCGACCTGTCCCAGCTGACCATCGGAGACACCGTCGTCGAAGCCGAGATTCCCCTGTCACGGGCGTCGCTAGTCGACTATGCCGGCGCTTCAGGTGATCACAACCCGATCCACTGGTCCGAACGTTTCGCCAAGGAGGTCGGCCTGGACGGCGTCATCGCCCACGGCATGCTCTCGATGGCTGTCGTCGTTGCTCCTATCGTCGAGTGGATCGGCGATCCCGGCGCGATCGTCGACTACCGGACACGGTTCTCCGCGCCGGTGCTCGTCCCCGACGCCGAATCCGGCACCCCGGCCGCCCCCACCGCGACCCTGTCGATGACCGGAGTCGTCGGCGCCGTCGACGCTGCTGTGGGCACCGCTCGCATCGATGTCACGGTGAAGTCCGGAGACCAGGATGTGCTCAGCCGCACCCAGATCCGAGTCTCGCGGTGACGAAGGATCTGGCAGATTTCACGACATTCCATCTCGGTGGTCCTGCGGCCAATCTGCACATCGCGGAGACCAGGAACGAGCTTGTCGAGTTCTCTCGTGAACATCCCCTGAGTCTGTCGGCTCGCCCCGCTGCCGATGTCCTCTTCATCGGCGGCGGGTCGAACCTCCTCGTCTCCGATGCCGGTTTCGATGCCGACGTCTGCGTGGTCGCCACTAAGGGTGTGACGATGACCGATACCTCGGAGACCGAAACCCGTGTCACCGCCGAGGCGGGGGAGAACTGGGACGAATTCGTCGCCTACACCCTCGGCTGCGGACTCTCCGGTCTCGAAGCCCTGTCCGGGATCCCCGGCTCCGTCGGAGCGACCCCGATCCAGAATGTGGGTGCCTACGGGACAGAGGTCGCCGAACTCATCACCTCGGTCGAGGTCTTCGATCGTCTCGCCGGTCAGGTCCGCCACCTCAGCGCTGTCGAACTCGAATTCGGCTACCGGACCTCGGCGTTGAAGCGGGCGCAGCAGAGAACCGGAACAGCCCAGTACCTGGTGCTGTCGGTGACCTTCGATCTGCACCGCAGCTCAGACTCCCTGCCGGTGCGCTACTCACAGCTGGCCTCGGCGTTGGACATCGAGATCGGGGAGTCGGTGCCGGCTACGTCGGTGCGCACCAGCGTAATCTCCCTGCGCAGGTCCAAGGGCATGGTCTTAGACCCTCAGGACCACGATACCTGGTCAGCGGGTTCGTTCTTCACGAACCCGATCGTGGACGATCCGGCCAAGTTGCCCACCGAAGCCCCCCGCTATCCGGTCACCGACCCGCTGAGCGGATCAACGATCGAAGGACAGACGAAGACCTCCGCCGCCTGGCTGATCGAACATGCCGGTTTCTCCAAAGGCTTCAGCGTCGGAGCAGGCCGAGCGAGCCTGTCGACCAAGCACACCCTGGCGCTGACGAATCGCGGCGAAGCGGCGACAGACGACGTTCTCGAACTTGCCCGCACCGTGGTCGACGGGGTGAATGAGAGGTTCGGCATCGTCCTCGAGCCGGAGCCCACGTTCATCGCCTGCTCACTCTGAGTCGGGTGTCTCCCGTGTCACCTCGTCGGAGAACCGCAGCTCTGCTCATCCTCCTAGCTGTCGTCGCAGTCGTGACCCTGCCATGGGCACTGTTCTCTGCCCGTGCAGATCTCAGCTTCGGGCCGCATGAAGCCCGCTATCAGATCACGTCCGACTCTCGGCTGACCGTCGACTTCGGTCCGCTGGGCAAACTGCTCGTGCCTGCGGGTGACTATCTGCCGCTGGGGCTGGGACTGACCGTCGATATCGGCCAGATCCCAGTCTCCGGAGCCGAGGAGGATGAGGGTGGCTCCGAACGGCGGTCTGATCGGGATGCCGCCGAGGAATCGGACCCGGGAACCGGGGGAGGGGCAGTCGATGCTCTGGGCGGCGACATCGCCTCCTACGCCTCCCTGTTCTCAGCCCCGCAAGCGCAGGTCAACGAGGTCGTCGACGGCCTGACCACTGAGATCCTCTCTCGGTGGGCCCTGGCCGTGTGCTTCATCAGCGGTGTGGCCGTGGCCACGGCGTTCATCCTCGGACCTGTACGGATCGCAGGAATCGGGAGGGCCTTCGTCGGTAAAGAACTCATCGCCATCGGCCTGGTCGCCATCCTCGTTCTTACCAGTGTGGGCACCGCCGTGCTCACCCGACCCAAACCCCTCGTAGCCGATCCCGCCTTCGACGGGACACCGCTGGCGGGCGCCCAGGTCACGGGTCGCCTCGGCGGGGTCATCGATACAGCGTTCACAGCCGTCAAAGACTTCTCCGACGACAACGACGCCTTCTACGACCAGGTGCTGGTGAACCTGCGCAAGCAGTGGAACTCACGGCCCCTGAGCGGCAACTGGTCGGATCAGGGGATGGTGCCCCCTCACGTGGAAGACGATCGGGCGCTGAAGGCCGACGTATCGACGTTCGTGTTCGGCTCGGACCTGCACTGCAATATCGGCATGGCCCGGGTGGTCGGCGCGGTGGCCGGGATGAGCGACGCCGATGCCTACATCGACGGAGGCGACGTGACGATGACGGGCACCACGGCGGAGAACTACTGCCTCGACGTCCTCGACGACGAACTGCCGCAGAAGCTGCCGAGGATGATAGTCAAGGGCAACCACGACTCCACCGAAACCACGAAGCATGCGAGAAGTCAGGGCTGGAAGGTTCTGGACGACACGAGCGCAGAGATGAGCGGCGTGACCTTCTTCGGCGGACCCGACCCCAGGCGGACCGTGTTCGGATCCGGCCCGCAGCTCGAGACAGATCTCACAGCCGATCAGTATGCGCAGAAGCTCAGCGACGACGCCTGCGCGAGCGACTTCGACATCATGCTCATCCACGATGCGCGGATCGGGGCGCCGTCCCTGCGGTCCGGATGTACCCAGTACAGCCTCAGCGGACACTGGCACAAGCGAGTAGGCCCGGAGACCCTGGGCCAGGGAGTCCGCTACCTGAGTTCGACGACAGGGGGAGCCCTGGCGAACGCTCTGACCCCGGGGCCGCTGAAGATGAACGCGGAACTGAGCATCCTGCGTGTGGACAATCGGACCAAACGGCCCATCGACGTCCAGATCGTCACCGTCAGGCCGGATGAGACAGTCACCATCGAGCCCTGGAAGACCTTCCCGGCGCCGGTCCCTCTTATCGCTCAGCCACCCGAGACTGACCCCGTGAGCACAGACGGATGAGGGGGCAGAAGATCGAATTCCGGCAGAGGAGGGCGGCCGGTTCGACTAACGGCGGTCACAGACGGTATGCTCGTTTCTCGTGGTTGGACACGACTCGAGGAACACGAATCGAGGGTGTCGAATCGAAGGGGTGTGGCGCAATTGGTAGCGCAACGGTCTCCAAAACCGTAGGTTGCAGGTTCGAGTCCTGTCACCCCTGCGCAGTTGATATCTGCTTGAGTCATATCGGCGAAACGCCGTCCTCGACGGGCTTGAACAATTGTGCTGTCCCAATGGAACCGACCGAGTGAGGATGTGTGAGCGACACACCGGCAAAGAAGACTGGAGATTCGCCTAAGGGCGCCAGTCGTAAGCAGCTCGGGTTCTTCGGACGAATCCTGCAGTTCTTCCGCGAAGTCATCGCAGAGCTGAAGAAGGTCGTCACCCCGACACGTAAGCAACTGGTCAATTACACCCTGGTTGTGCTGGGCTTCATCATGTTCATGATGCTTCTCGTGGTGGTTCTCGACCTCGTGTTCGGCAAGCTCGTCGGATTCGTCTTCGGCGGAACACCGCTGTGGCCATTGTGGTGACTCACCCCCAGCGGTGACCATCAGGATTTCAAACACGTTGCAGACCCTTCACTCCCATATGGGAATCACTACACGCGAAGCGAGGAATTGATCGGTGTCGGATACCAGTTCACCTGAGCAGGAAACCCCTGAGACACAGAACGCCACTCCAGAGGAGTCGAGCGCTGCACCAGTGGGGGAAGACGTGGAGAACGAAACCTCCGCTGTGAGCGCCGACGACGCATCGACCGACGATGCTCCCACTGACGAGACACCAGACGAAGACGCCGCTTCGGGCGAAGGCGATGCTGAAGCATCTGACGATTCCGCATCGACCGACGATGACAGCGCCGCAGCCGATTCCGATGACACGGAAGAGGCGCCGGCCGAAGACGAGGTCGATCCGGCCGAGGAGTTCAAGTCGGAACTGCGCATGCTGGAGGGTGACTGGTACGTCATCCATTCCTACGCAGGCTACGAGAACCGCGTCAAGCAGAACCTTGAGAATCGTTCCATCAGCCTCAATCTCGAAGAGTTCATCTTCGAGTCGCAGGTGCCGATGGAAGATGT
The DNA here is from genome assembly GCF_014897515.1 of Brevibacterium sp. FME17. NCBI lineage: Bacteria > Bacillati > Actinomycetota > Actinomycetes > Micrococcales > Brevibacteriaceae > Brevibacterium > Brevibacterium sp. FME17. Next base: position 68,806 of record NZ_JABUYD010000004.1, on the reverse strand, counting down.
CGTTGAGATCAAGAACGGCCAGCGCAAGCAGGTCCGTCGTGTGCGCATCCCGGGCTACGTGCTCGTGCGCATGGAACTCACCGATGAGTCCTGGGGCGCGGTTCGCCACACCCCAGGTGTGACCGGATTCGTCGGCAACGCCTACGACCCCACTCCTCTGTCCATCGACGAGGTCTTCACGATGCTCGCTCCGATCTTCGAAGAGCGCCAGGCTGAAGCCGCCGCCGCTGAGGGAGTGCAGGCCGAGCAGGCCGCCAAATCCGCACCCATCACCGAGGTGGAGTACGAGGTCGGCGAGTCTGTGCTCGTCAAGGAAGGCTCCTTCGAGGGCCACCCTGCAACGATTCAGGAGATCCGTCCGGAATCGCAGAAGCTCACCGTGCTGCTGTCGATCTTCGAACGCGACGTTCCCGTCGAGCTCAGCTTCGACCAGGTGTCCAAGCTCTGAGCTGATCTGCCACATGCGAAAGGGCCCGGTGAATACCGGGCCCTTTCGCCATTCGCGCCAGGTGATGCCTGTCACCGACATTTGCTCCAGGGTCTGCAGGCATGGAATACTGGTGTGGTTTGATCTCGGCTCTCATCGGAGGCCGTTTTCGAACGATGTGCCGTATTTCTCTGGCGCATCGAAACTTCAATATTAAGGACCGTATATGCCTCCCAAGAAAAAGGTAGCCGGCCTCGTCAAGCTCCAGATTCAGGCAGGTGCCGCTAACCCGGCGCCTCCGATTGGTCCGGCGCTTGCCCAGCACGGCGTCAACATCATGGAATTCTGCAAGGCTTACAACGCCGCCACAGAGTCCCAGCGCGGGAACATCGTTCCCGTTGAGATCACTGTGTTCGAAGACCGTTCGTTCACCTTCATTCTCAAGACCCCACCGGCTGCAGAACTCATCAAGAAGGCTGCAGGCGTGAAGTCAGGCTCGGCAACTCCGCACACCGACAAGGTTGCTCACCTGAGCGCCGACCAGGTGCGCGAGATCGCCACCACGAAGATGCCAGACCTCAACGCCAATGACCTGGATCAGGCTGACCGCATCATCGCCGGCACCGCTCGCTCCATGGGCGTAACCACCGACGTCGAGGCCTGAGGCCAGACATTTCACTGTGGTAGGGCTCGCGCAGCCCGCACCACGACTGCAAGGAGATAAGCAGATGGCAAAGCGTTCAAAGGCCTATGAGGCCGCGGCAGAGAAGATCGCCGCAGATGTGACATACGAACCGGCTCAGGCAATCGCCTTGGCCAAAGAGACCACGGTGGCAAAGTACGACGCCACCGTCGAGGTCGCTCTCCGCCTGGGCGTTGACCCACGTAAGGCGGACCAGATGGTGCGCGGCACCGTCAACCTTCCGCATGGTACCGGTAAGACCGCTCGGGTCCTGGTGTTCGCTGCCGGCGACCGTGCAGAAGCTGCCCGTGAAGCAGGTGCTGACTTCGTCGGCTCCGATGACCTGCTGGAGAAGGTGGCCAATGGCTTCACCGACTTCGACTCGGCTGTAGCCACCCCTGACATGATGGGCAAGGTCGGACGTCTAGGTAAGGTGCTGGGTCCTCGTGGCCTGATGCCGAACCCCAAGACCGGCACCGTGACCATGGATGTCGCTAAGGCCGTCACCGAGATCAAGGGCGGAAAGATCGAATTCCGCGTCGACAAGCACTCGAACCTGCACTTCATCATCGGGAAGGTCTCCTTCTCCGAGGAAGCGCTGCAGGAGAACTTCGATGCAGCCATCGACGAGATCCTTCGTCTGAAGCCGAGCTCCTCAAAGGGCCGCTACATCTCGAAGGCGACCGTGACGACATCGAACGGTCCTGCCGTTCCGATCGACGGTTCGGCGATGCGCGTGATCTGATCCCTTGAGGGATTGAACCGCAGTCAGCAGTTCTGGGCGGGAAGTGAGTCAATCACTTCCCGCCCTTTCTGTTTCCTGAGAACCGACATACGGTCTTGCCCGGATTGGGTATCGCGGATAGATTGTGAGCACCGAAGACCACTGTGTGACAACCGCCGATGGGGGTGGACAGCTCCGCTATGCATTCGACTCCGCTGCTTCACGATGACTATCAGCGCATTGTTCGCCGCGCCCATGACAATCTGGCGTCCCTGACCGTTCCGGAGACTTCGGGCCCCGGAGTCCGTCCAGCCGTCCTCGAGTCCTGGAACCGATCTCTCGGCCGTCTTCGTGATCCGGGTGGAGTACGTGTGCGCATGGCCTATGAGGCAGATCAGCTCGCCGAGGTGAGGCGTCGTCATCCGTTCCACTCCATCATGGGTCTGCTGCAGTCGCATCTGATCGAGCCGGCCAAGGAGGCGGGACTGCTCGTGGCACTCGGTGATGAGCAGGGGCGTCTCCTGTGGGTCGAGGGTGAGCGCGCCGTGCGCAACCGTGCCGAGTCCATGGGTTTCGTGCCGGGCACCGACTGGTCGGAAGACGTGATGGGGACCTCCGCTCCCGGACTCGCTCTGCGCTCGCGCACTGCCGTGCAGATCAGTCAGGCCGAACACTTCTCCGCCGAGGTGCACTCGTGGAGCTGCAGTGCAGTGCCAGTGACTCATCCGCTGACCGGTCAGGTCCTTGGCATCATCGACGTCACCGGCGGTGATGACGCGGTATCGTCCATCGTCCTGCCGTTGCTGAATTCCACGGCTCAGGCCGCCGGCGCCGGATTGTCGAAGCTCTACACCCCGGACTCCGGTGGACTGTCTCCTGTCGGTACAGGTGACGGTGCCTATCTCGAAGTCACCGGGGCCCGTCCCCAGCTCTCGAGCCCTGACGGCACTCGAATCACGCTGTCGGGACGACATGCTGAGATCCTGCTGCTTCTGGCGCGCAACCCCGGCGGCATCAGCAACGCCGGGCTCGCCGACCGGCTGTGGGCGCTCGGTGGAAGTGAAGTCACTGTCCGGGCGGAGATCGCGCGTCTGCGCAGAACGATTGACCACCTCGGCGACCTGCACCTCGATGCCCGCCCCTACCGACTGCGGGGAGACATCGACAGCGACGTCGAGCGCACGCACCGGGGCCTGGCCCAAGGGGACGTGGAGACCGCGCTCAACTTCTATCAGGGGCAGGTGCTGCCCGATTCCGATGCGCCCGGCGTCCGGGAGATCGGTGCTGAGCTGCAGGCGCTGATCCGAGAGAGTCTGCTGCAGAACGGAACCTGGCAGCAGCTGTGGCGCTATGCGGGGTTGGCCGAAGCTCGCGAGGATTCGGAAGTGCTGATGTCGGTGCTGCGTCTGGCCCCACCCGAAGCACCCGAACGCAACGTTGCCGTCGTGCGACTCGAAGCCCTCGGATACTGAATACGAGGACCTGGAACTGGCAGCTCTTCCTATGTGATGCAACCCACATGCAACGTTGCCCTGCGTAGTGTGCGGAGCAATCGGAGATAGACATCCGATCGCCGCATACGCATCAAAGGAGTTGCAATGACTGTTTACGCTCAGCCTGGTCAAGACGGATCGCTCGTCACCTTCAAGTCACGGTACGAGAACTTCATCGGCGGACAGTGGGTCGCTCCCGTCAACGGGAACTATTTCGAGAACCCGACACCGATTACGGGCAAGGCGTTCTGTGAAGTGCCCGCCAGCACCGCAGAAGACATCGAACTCGCACTCGATGCCGCCCACAAGGCGGCTCCGGCCTGGGGCAAGACCTCGCCCGCGGAGCGCGCAGTGATCTTGAACAAGATCGCTGACCGGATCGAGGAGAACCTCGAGATGATCGCGGTGGCCGAGACCTGGGACAACGGCAAGGCAGTCCGCGAATGCCTCAACGCCGACATTCCCCTGGCCATCGATCACTTCCGCTACTTCGCCGGGGCGATCCGGGCACAGGAGGGCGGCCTCTCTCAGATCGATGACGACACGGTGGCCTATCACTTCCACGAGCCGCTCGGCGTCGTCGGCCAGATCATTCCCTGGAACTTCCCGATCCTCATGGGCGTGTGGAAGATCGCTCCAGCCCTGGCCGCAGGCAACGCCATCGTCCTGAAACCTGCCGAACAGACTCCGGCCTCGATCCTCGTCCTCATGGAACTCATCGGCGACCTGCTTCCTGAAGGGGTCCTCAACGTCGTCAACGGCTTCGGCCTCGAAGCGGGCAAACCCCTGGCCTCGAACAAGCGGATCAAGAAGATTGCCTTCACCGGCGAGACGACCACCGGCCGCCTCATCATGCAATACGCCTCGCAGAACATCATTCCGGTGACCCTGGAGCTGGGAGGTAAGTCCCCGAACATCTTCTTCGATGACGTCAATGCCAAGGACGACGCCTACTGGGACAAGGCTCAAGAGGGCTTCACCATGTTCGCGCTCAACCAGGGCGAGGTCTGCACCTGCCCATCACGCGCACTGATCCAGGAATCGATCGCCGATCCCTTCCTCGAAGCGGTGGCAGAACGGACGAAGAAGATAGTGCAGGGCAACCCTCTGGACACGGACACCATGATGGGTGCCCAGGCATCGAACGACCAGTTCGAGAAGATCATGTCCTACCTCGACATTGGGAAGCAGGAAGGTGCTGAGGTCCTCACCGGGGGAGCCCGCGCAGACCTCGGCGGGGACCTGTCCGGCGGCTACTATGTGCAGCCGACGATCTTCAGAGGCAACAACAAGATGCGGATCTTCCAGGAGGAGATCTTCGGGCCAGTCGTCTCGGTGGCCACCTTCAGCGACTACGACGACGCAATTTCCACGGCGAACGACACCCTCTACGGACTGGGTGCCGGAGTCTGGTCGCGCAACGGCAGCACCGCCTACCGCGCGGGCCGCGACATCCAGGCCGGCCGTGTGTGGGTCAACAACTACCACGCCTACCCGGCGCATGCGGCCTTCGGCGGCTACAAGGCGTCGGGCATCGGACGTGAGAACCACCTGATGATGCTCGACCACTACCAGCAGACGAAGAACCTGCTGGTCAGCTACTCGGAGAACGCCCAGGGCTTCTTCTGAGTCCGTGCGACGCGGCCACAACGGCAACGACGCAGTCAATACATTCAACACACCACCAGCACAGTCAACATCACCACAAAGGAGTCAATGATGTCGGTAATGAAAGCAGCAGTAGTTGAGGGATTCGGACAGGATCTCGTCGTCGGAGACAACGAGATCCCCGAGCCCGGACCCGGCCAGGCATTGGTCAAACTCATCGCCTCGGGGGTCTGCCATACCGACCTGCACGCGGCACACGGCGACTGGCCGGTCAAACCGAAGGTTCCTCTCATCCCCGGCCACGAAGGTGTCGGAACCGTCGAGAAGGTCGGGCCCGACGTCACAGATGTCAAGGTCGGGCAGATGATCGGAAACGCCTGGCTGTGGAGCGCCTGCGGAACATGCGAGCACTGCCGTCAAGGGTGGGAGACGCTCTGCGAGCAGCAGGTCAACGGCGGCTACGGAATCGACGGATCGTTCGGTGAGTACATGCTCGTCGACACGAAGTTCGCCGCCATCATCCCGGAGGGGTCCGACCCATACGAGATCGCACCCGTGCTGTGTGCCGGCGTCACCGTCTACAAGGGACTCAAGCGCACCGAGGTGAAGCCTGGGCAATGGGTCGTCATCTCCGGCATCGGCGGGCTCGGCCACATCGCCGTGCAGTATGCGGTGGCGATGGGGATGCGCGTCATCGCCGTCGACGTCGCCGATGACAAGCTGGCGTTGGCGAAGAAGCACGGAGCGGAGATCACGGTCAATGCCTTTGCTGAGGAGCCGGCCGACATCATCCAGGAGAAGGTCGGAGGCTCACACGGAGTGCTTGTCACAGCGGTGCATCCGAAGGCATTCGGGCAGGCGATCTCGATGACCCGCCGAGGCGGCACGATCGTCTTCAACGGGTTGCCTCCAGGTGAGTTCCCGGCTCCCATCTTCGACATCGTCCTCAAAGGACTGACGATCCGCGGTTCGATCGTCGGCACCCGTCAGGACATGGTGGAGGCCTTGGAATTCTACGCAGCCGGCAAGATCCATCCGACCTACAGCAAGCGTCCGCTCGAGGACATCAACGCGATCCTCGATGAGATGATCCACGGCAAGATCGACGGCCGAGTCGTCATCGAATACTGACCCGCTCGCCGGCTCAGCCACCTTCCGGGCGCTGCGCAACCTGTCTGCAGGTTGCTCAGCGCCCGGAATGTTGCCGAAGCGGCAGTGAGGGGCGTGGGGTGGGACGCAGGGAGTGGGCAAGGGTATGTGTCCAGCATCTCCGCGGTCGATTGGACTTGGTGGGAACACCTTCGATAGACTTCAACTACCCAAGACCGTCGGTCTTTTCGGTACCAACAGAATTCGCAATCGGATCCTGTTGCCCGGAAACGAAGACTCCAATCGAGTGACCTGCGCAGGTGAGCACGAGATTCTTTGTGATGAGTTCCTATGAACTCATCATTCGAAGCGTTTCACGCATACCTGCGTGGAGCGCTTTTTTGGTGTCGGACACGATCGGCGACTGTACGAAAGGAACTACCATGGCGAGGCCAGACAAGGCAGCCGCAGTAGAGGAGCTCAAACAGCAGTTTGAGTCTGCCGATGCTGTGTTGCTGACCGAGTACCGCGGTCTCACCGTTGCGCAGATGAAAGATCTGCGCGTTTCACTCGGTGAGAACGTCAGCTACGCCGTGGTAAAGAATACGCTCACTGCTATTGCAGCCAAAGAAGCCGGAATCAACGATCTCGATGAGTTCCTCAATGGACCCACAGCGATCGCATTCGTCAACGGTGAACCACCAGAGGCTGCAAAGGCATTGCGTAACTTTGCCAAGGCGAATTCTCAGCTCGTATTGAAGGGCGGCTACTGGGATGGCGCCGTCCTCAGTGCTGAGAATGTCAACAAACTCGCCGACCTCGAACCACGCGAAGTGCTGCTTGCAAAGGCAGCTGGTGCAATGAAGGCAAGCCTCCACCAGGCGGCTTACCTGTTCACCGCTCCGATGGTCAAGGCCGTGCGCACCGTCGACGCTCTCCGCGAGAAGCAGGACAACGCTCCTGCTTCAGACGCCTGAGCATCACCCCATAAACCCGGTCGCTCAATGTGACCACCAAAGGAAGGACTGGCCACCATGGCTAAGCTCACCCCCGAAGAACTCATTGAAGGTTTCAAAGAGCTCACACTGATCGAACTCTCCGACTTCGTCAAGAAGTTCGAAGAGGTCTTCGAAGTTGAAGCTGCTGCACCTGCTGCAGTTGCTGCTGCTCCTGCCGCCGGCGGAGACGCTGAGCCTGCTGAAGAGCAGACCGAGTTCGACGTCATCCTCGAATCGGCCGGCGAGAAGAAGGTTCCTGTCATCAAGGAAGTTCGTGGGCTCACCTCCCTCGGACTGAAGGAAGCCAAGGACCTCGTCGACGGCGCTCCTAAGGCTGTCCTCGAAGCAGTGTCCAAGGACGCAGCCGACAAGGCCAAGGAAACACTCGAGGGCGCGGGCGCAACCGTCACCGTCAAGTGATTTTCTCGGCAGCAGTCTGACTGCTGCCACAGCGAAGACCCCACAGCTGATGCTGTGGGGTCTTCTGCATTCAGTCGCAGGGGAGATGTTCCCAACTTGGAACGCCGCGGATTAGGGCCGGTGATCGGCCCATATTAATCTTGTGAGGTGACTGAGAAGACTGACGCGCAGACTCGCCTGCTCAAGGCGCTGCGCGCCCGCATCCGTGTGGGATGGGACCACGATCCGCTCTTCATCGATCGATCCATCGAACCGGGCCTGACCCCGCGCCAGAAGTCATCTCTGTCCCGCGCCTCGGCGGATGCGTCGACATCGGGAATTCCACATTTCATCGCGATCGTGCCCGGCCTTTCGAACTCAGATCAAGCGCAGGAAGGCTGGCCGCGGTTCACCACGGACCTCGCCTACTCGATGTTCGAGAGTTCCGGCGCCTCCCAGGTCATCGTCATCTTCGCCGAGGCAGGATACTCGGCCCGTACCTTCTCCTACATCGTCGACGACACCGGACCGACGATCCCGCCGGGCGCCGATGAGCTGGCGCGCTCGAAGACCGACCGCTTCCTGCCCGTCGAAATCGCAGTCCCGTACCATCTGAGCCTGCTCGTCGCGACGGTCAAGGACACCAAGCCGCCGCCCCCGCCGGACTTCGACCCGAGGAACGGCAGGACGGAAGACCTGGACTACATCGATGCCAACGATCTCCAATACGGTGATCCTGACGGCTTTGTATTCAAGGCCACGGCAGCGGCCGCATTCGGACTGGGTGCATGGCTTCTTCTGCGACGAAGCAAGTACTCCTGGCGGCAGAACCTCACACACAGTCCAGAGCTGGTGCGACGACGCCGGCTGCCTCAGGCCGTCGACTCGGCCCTCCGTGACCTGCCCGATCCCGCGGCCCCGTCCGAGGAGAGCTGGGAACTTCACGACCGGGGCCGACGCGTCCAAGCGGCGATCTCTGCGATCGTCGATGCTCATCCCGACTGGGCCAGTGACCCCGACTTCTCCCACCGCCATGCAATTGCGGCTCTGGTCGACACAGATCGCTGGGTGCGCAGGACCCTGCAGCAGACTCCGACGTCGAAGAAGGCATCGACGTCGCAGAAGAATCGGAAACCAGACGAGGAGCCGGACTTCTGCTTCTTCTTCCCGACTCACGAAGGTCCGATCGAATCATTTGTCTGGAAACAGTCGACGACCGTCCTGACGATCAGCATCTGCAGCGCCTGCCGAGCCGACCTCAACGCCGGACACGAACCGGAGTGTCTGATGGTGCCGAAGAATCCAGGAAGGAAGAGAGTGCGTCCGATACCGTACTATCAGCGCGACGACGCCTATGCGGTCTCGGGCTTCGGAAGCTTCACGGCTCTTGAGGACTCGATCGTCGCCACAGGAGCGCAGGCAGGCAGTGGTCGACGATGAGCACGTGGCACAGGTCGATCATCGCAGTCATCATCTTCGCAGCCGTCGCGGTCGGCGCGACCATGATCAGCATGTACCGATTCGACGATGCGAAGCAGACACGGATCGAAGAAGCGAAGAGTGACGAGATCAAGGTCGACTCGGTCTACGACGACCGCATCAAGAGCGGACTCGACCCGAACTACGACCGCTCCGCCTATCGCGAACTGGCGAAGAAACTCGAAGCGGACACCATCCACGTCGATGACTACCTCGCATTCGACGTCGACGACGCCGGCCTGGAAGCCGTCCGCAGCGAAGTCACGGACCTCGACTCGCCCATCTATGTGGCCTTCGTCAACCACACCATGCTCGATGACACCGATGCGAATCTGAACCTCAAGGCCGCACGCATCGCCCATGAACTCTCCGTCGACGAAGCCACCGTGCTCGTCGTCAGCCCAATCGGACAGGGAGTCGGATCGAAAGGCATCGAACGCAAGCTGCAGGACTATCCGGAGATGGGCTCCGATGACTCGCTGACCGAGACTGCTCTGATCTGGGAGCGGGCACTGAAGAAGACCCAGCCGCTGGAGGCGAGCGAAGCCGAGCCCCTTGTGGCCGAAGACAACTCGGACGATTGGCGCGAGCTCACGTACTCACCGAGTTCAGCATTCGGCGGCGCCGGTCTCGGCCTCATAGTCGGTGCAGTCATCGCCGTCATCGGCGTTGCCATCCTGGGCTATCTCCGTCGCGAGAAAGAGGCGACCGCGCAGGCGATGAGCCGCAGGTCCGTCAATCACCGGAACCGAAGGAAGTGACCGTGGACGCACATCAGATCGCCGAATCTCTCAAGGCGGATCCCTTCTACGTGGACGAGTCCGCGGCGGGCACCCTCGACGCTCGCCTCTTCGACAAGGCGAAGACCACCGCGGACGGACTGGACTTCAAGGTCTACGTCATCGCCGTGGACGATGAGGCAGTCGACCTCCAGCTGCTCAGGGACGTGGCGGCCGACCATGGAGGGCAGGGCTCCTTCATCATGGTCAGCAACACATCCGATCTCTACACCGAGGTGAAGCTCGATGCCGATCATGATCTGTCATATCAGGTGATGGATCAGTACTCCATCGCCCGGGAGCAGTGGAACGTCGGGTCGCCGTCTCTGTCGAAGCTGAACAAACTCCTCAACCTCTACGCCGACCCGCAGACGCGCACGGAGTCTGGCGAATCGACTACCGGGCAGGAAGAACCCGGCAGCGACTTTGCCGAGGACAGCAATGCGGACGGATTCTCTCCGCTGTTCCTCGGGGGAGCGGTCCTCGTGCTCGCTCTCGTCATCGCAGGGCTCTACCTGGTCCGCACGATCAAGGCGAGAGCGGCGGAGACGCGCAGACACCACGAATTCCGTCTGCCCAGCAAACTGCTGGACCGGGTCGACACTCTGCAGCGCGAGTCTCTGCGAGAGGACATCAACGACGACACGAATCGGATTGCGGAGAAGATCGATCATCTCCAGACCCAACGCCTCGATGGAGTCAAAGCCGCCAAGGTTGCGAAGGCGCTCGATGCCTATCAGATTGCGCGCCGGATCGTCGACGACGAGTCATCGGAGCGCATCGACCTTGCCGGAGCCATGGTCCTGCTCCGGCAGGCAGGACGTGAGATCGCCGAGGTGGGTTCCGGTCAGACGAAGAAGGCCGGCAACCGGGGACGCAGCAAGCTCCCGCAGAGTCTGTGCACTATCAATCCGTTACACGGAGAAGCGCGGTCGACGACGCGCCTCGATGCGGATGGCTCAGGGGTTCGGGTGCCCGTGTGCGGCAGCTGCCAGCACGATCGGCAGGCCGGCAATCGGCTCCAATGGATCTTCGACGGGAACAAACCCTACGTCGAGGGCGACAGCATCTGGGCGCAGACCCTGTTCGGAGCCATCGGCGGAGATCTCGTCACCGCGCTGCAACGCTCAGCCGGCTGACGTCTCCAGAGGGAGCGTGATCTCCCGGGGCAGACTCCGGTCATGGTCACCTGGCATGACACGAGCGGGCAGAGCCACCTCGGCGTCGGCCTGATTCATCCGCAGGCCATCGATATCGGCAAGCTGACGCTCCACGAATGCCCGGTCCACGGGCACGCCGTGGCCGGGGACGAAGAGAGCGGCCTCGGGGAAGGACAGCAGCGTCTGCAGGCTGCTCACCCACTCGCTCAATGATGCGTCGTTGCCCGCCTGTGGGGGATCGCCCTCCTCGACCAGGTCACCAGCGAACACGATTCCCTGATCGATCAAACGCACGACGAGGTCCGCGGTGGAATGTCCGCCGAGCACGTGGAATTCGACCCGGCAGTCACCGAGGTCGAGCCTGCTCGTCGACTCGGCCGCGTCGACGGGAGAGACGGTGACGATGAGGGAGTTGGGGTCTTCCGGCAGCTCAGATGCGAACTCGGCGGTCTCGGGCGCAGTGCGGACGGCGTCGAGTGCGATCCAGGCCGTCGCCTCCTGGTCTCGGGCGAACGAATCGGAGACGTGGAAGGTCTCCACCCCCTCTGCTGCCAGTGTGGAACTGCCGAAGAAATGGTCCCAATGATCGTGGGTGATGGCCGCATCGAGGGGATTCTCCCGGCCGTTCTCTGCAGTGCTCAGCTCCTGCGCCCGCTGGATGAGCCGCCGGCCCGTGCTGGGACCGGGCCCCGAATCGATGATGAGGCTGTACTGGGATCCGGTGACGATCCCGCAGTTGACCGCGGCCGGATTCTGAGAGAGAACACTGACATTGACCATGGGAGCAGTCTAGAATGTCAGCTCATGGAGATCACCCACATTCCGGCCGGGTCTCGCACTGATGATGAGATCGAAGGTATCCTCGCCGAGGTGGTCGACTTCGACACGCTCATCAACCGGGCATCGGGGCTCGGCACCGATTTCGACCCCCGGTCAGACGAAGTGCGCCAGGAGCTGGTCTCAGCCAACGAATATGTGACACATCAGACGTGGATCGGCCGCAGCGGTGGGGCCATCGTGGCCAAGGGCATCGCGTACCTCACTCTGCAGGACAATGTCGATGTCGCTGAGGTGTGGTGCTCGGTTCATCCGGGCCTGCGCAGACAGGGATTGGGATCCGAGCTGCTCCTCGCCATGGAGGCGTCCCTGGCCGACCAGGGACGCACCCAGCTGACCAGTTATTGCGAGATCCCGGCATCGGCTCGTGACGGAGATCTTCGGGGTGCGCACCTGGCCGCCGAATCCGGAGCGGGCAGTCTGCCGGTCGAGCACCCGGGCGTCGCATTTCTGCTCCGGCACGGATTCGCGTTCAAACAGCTCGAGCGGTGCTCCGTGGCGCAGACCACCACGGCGGCGAAGCTGCCCGCCGCCGAACTCGATGAGGGCTACACGATTGAGACATGGAGTGGGCCGACCCCCGAACACCGGCTTGACGCGATCGCCCTCTTACACCAGCGGATGTCCACGGATACCCCCGGTGCCGAAGAGTTCGGGGAGGAGGAGAAGTGGGACGCCGCGCGAGTCCGCGCCCTCAACGCGACACGAAGCGAGGGGCACGAGCGCCTCGGCACGGCTCTAGCTCTCAAAGGTGACGCCGCCGCCGGCTTCACCGAGGTCGCTCACTTCGAGGAGCGGCCAGTGGTGGGATGGCAGGGTTCGACTCTTGTGGCCCGTGAACACCGTGGACACGGACTCGGCACGGCGCTGAAGATCGCCAATCATGTGGCTCTGGGTGAGCGCGCCAGCGTGGAACGGATCTACACGTGGAACGCGGTGGAGAACTCGTGGATGCTTCTCATCAATGACAGGGCTGGATTCGCAACCTGGGCCTGGGTCGGTCTGTGGAAAAAACACCTTGCATGACTTGACCGATTGCTATAGGCTTGATATTTGCGTTGATCTGCCTGTGGCGTGCCTTCATATAGCGGGGGGCACCTCATTTCCACTCAAGTGAACCACGTTGTCGCCCGGTGTCGAAATCTGACACACCTGGGACTGTCGATGTGACTTCGGGTGGACAGTCAACCTATCAATTGGTGAAGCATTCGGAAGGACCCCATTGGCCGCCGCCAACGATAACACCAGGACCGCTAACGCCCCCAAGAGAATCTCCTTCGCGAAGATTCGCGAACCGCTCGAGGTTCCCGATCTGCTCGGTCTGCAGACCGACAGCTTCGATTGGCTCATCGGCTCAGAAACGTGGCAGGACCGCGTAGCCGAAGCCATCGAAATCGGAGACGATTCCGTCGCTACCACTTCGGGACTCGAAGATATCTTCGAAGAGATCTCACCGATCGAGGACTTCGGTGGATCGATGTCGCTGTCGTTCCGGGAGCACCGGTTCGAAGCTGCCAAGTACTCCATCGATGAGTGCAAGGAACGCGACATGACCTATTCGGCGCCACTTTATGTGACCGCCGAATTCATGAACAACAACACAGGCGAGATCAAGAGCCAGACGGTCTTCATGGGTGATTTCCCACTCATGACCGACAAAGGCACGTTCATCGTCAACGGCACCGAGCGCGTCGTCGTCTCGCAGCTTGTGCGTTCGCCCGGCGCCTACTTCGAGTCCAGCGTCGACAAGACCACGGACAAGGACATCTTCACTGCGAAGATCATCCCGTCACGTGGTGCATGGTTGGAATTCGAGGTCGACAAGCGCGACCAGGTCGGCGTGCGTCTCGACCGCAAGCGCAAGCAGTCCGTGACTGTGCTGCTCAAGGCCCTCGGTTGGTCCGAAGCGAAGATCCTCGAGGAGTTCGGCGAGTTCGAGTCGATCCGCGAGACCATGGCAAAGGACACGGTCAGCACACAGGACGAAGCGCTGCTCGACATCTACAAGAAGCTGCGCCCGGCAGAACCCGCGACCGCTGAAGCGGCACGTAACCTGCTCAACAACCTGTACTTCAACCCCAAGCGCTACGACCTGGCCAAGGTCGGCCGCTACAAGGTCAACCGCAAGCTGGGCGTCGATGCACCGCTGAGTGACTCGGTCCTCTCGACTGATGACGTGGTTGCGACCATCCGTTACCTCGTGTCCCTGCACGCCGGTGTCGAAACCTCCAAGGGCATCCGTGAGGGCGAGAACATCGAGCTCAACGTGAAGCTCGACGACATCGACCACTTCGGCAACCGTCGCATCCGCGCGGTCGGCGAGCTCATCGAGAACCAGGTCCGCACCGGACTCTCTCGTATGGAGCGCGTCGTGCGTGAGCGCATGACGACCCAGGACGTTGAAGCGATCACACCTCAGACCCTGATCAATATCCGCCCCGTGGTGGCTGCGATCAAGGAGTTCTTCGGCACCTCGCAGCTCTCGCAGTTCATGGATCAGAACAACCCGCTCGCGGGTCTGACTCACAAGCGTCGTCTGTCCGCACTGGGACCTGGCGGTCTCTCTCGTGACCGTGCCGCCATGGAAGTCCGTGACGTTCACCCGTCGCACTACGGACGTATGTGCCCCATCGAGACTCCCGAAGGCCCGAACATCGGTCTGATCGGTTCGCTGGCGTCCTACGCCCGCATCAACCCATTCGGATTCATCGAAACGCCGTACCGCAAGGTCATCGACGGCGTCGTCACCGATGACACCGAGTACCTGACTGCCGACGATGAGCTCGAGTTCAACATCGCGCAGGCCAATGCGCCGCTGACCGAAGAGCAGCGCTTCGCTGAAGTCGAAGTTCTTGCTCGTCCTAAGGGCGGCGGCGGCGAAGCCGAGCTGGTTCAGTACGACACGATTGACTTCATGGACGTCTCTGCACGTCAGATGGTCTCCGTTGCGTCCGCACTGATTCCGTTCCTCGAGCACGATGACGCGAACCGTGCCCTCATGGGTGCGAACATGCAGCGTCAGGCTGTGCCGCTGGTGATGTCGGAGTCCCCAGTCGTGGGCACCGGCATGGAATACCGCGCTGCTGTCGACGCCGGCGATGTCATCACTGCCGATCGCCCAGGCGTCGTCACAGAGGTGTCCGCTGACTTCGTCACCGTGCTGGCTGACGATGGCACGATGCAGACCTACCGTGCGTCGAAGTTCAAGCGTTCCAACCACGGAACCTCGTACAACCAGCGCATCATCGTCGACGAAGGCGATCGCGTCACACCAGGCACGGTTCTGGCTGACGGACCGTCCACTGAGAACGGTGAGATGGCTCTGGGCAAGAACCTTCTCGTGGCATTCATGTCCTGGGAAGGCTACAACTTCGAGGATGCGATCATCCTCTCCCAGCGCCTCGTCCAGGATGATGTTCTGTCCTCGATCCACATCGAGGAGCACGAGGTCGATGCTCGCGACACCAAGCTCGGTGCCGAAGAGATCACCCGCGACATCCCGAACATCTCGCCGGACGCCCTGGCAGACATCGACGACCGCGGAATCATCCGCATCGGCGCCGAAGTCACCGACGGCGACATCCTCGTCGGCAAGGTCACCCCGAAGGGTGAGACCGAGCTGACACCGGAAGAGCGCCTGCTGCGCGCGATCTTCGGTGAGAAGTCCCGCGAAGTCCGCGACACCTCACTGCGTGTGCCTCACGGCGAGATCGGAACCGTCATCGGTGTCCGCGTCTTCGACCGCGAGGAAGACGATGAGCTCTCGCCGGGCGTCAACCAGATGGTCCGCGTCTACGTCGCTCAGCGTCGTAAGATCACCATCGGTGACAAGATGGCCGGTCGTCACGGCAACAAGGGTGTCATCTCGACCATCCTGCCCGTTGAGGACATGCCGTTCCTGGCCGACGGAACACCCGTCGACATCATCCTCAACCCCCACGGTGTTCCCCGTCGTATGAACATCGGACAGGTCTTCGAAGTCCACCTCGGGTGGATCTCGAAGCAGGGTTGGAAGATCGAAGGCAACCCCGAGTGGGCTGCCGACCTTCCTGCTGCGGCCCGCGAGGCCGAAGCAGGCACCAACTTGGCCACCCCGGTCTTCGATGGTGCGCATGAGCAGGAGCTGCGCGGACTGCTGGACTCCACGACTCCGAACCGCGATGGGGACCGCCTCATCGACTCTTCGGGCAAGGCCCAGCTGTTCGACGGTCGCTCCGGTGAGCCGTTCCCGTACCCGATCGCTGTCGGTTACATGTACATGCTCAAGCTCCACCACCTCGTCGACGACAAGATCCACGCGCGTTCGACCGGTCCGTACTCGATGATCACCCAGCAGCCGCTCGGTGGTAAGGCGCAGTTCGGCGGCCAGCGCTTCGGTGAGATGGAAGTGTGGGCCCTCGAGGCCTACGGTGCGGCGTACACGCTGCAGGAACTGCTGACGATCAAGTCCGATGACATCCCGGGCCGTGTGAAGGTCTATGAGGCCATCGTCAAGGGAGAGAACCTGCCCGATCCGGGAATCCCCGAGTCGTTCAAGGTCCTCATCAAGGAGATGCAGTCCCTGTGCCTCAACGTTGAAGTTCTGTCTTCGGACGGCGCCGAGGTTGAGATGCGTGACGGCGAGGACGAGGTCTACCGGGCAGCTGAAGAGCTCGGCATCGACTTGTCACGCCGTGAAGCCCAGACCGTAGAAGAAGTCTGAGGACTTCCACTTCAACCGACACAACTTCGCGGTGAACGAGACGTTCACCGCCAGGAAAGAGGATTTACGTGCCTGACGTCAATTTCTTTGATGAGCTACGTATCGGTCTTGCTACCGCGGAATCCATCCGCGGCTGGTCACACGGTGAGGTGAAAAAGCCTGAGACCATCAACTACCGCACACTCAAGCCCGAGAAGGACGGACTCTTCTGCGAGAAGATCTTCGGACCCACTCGCGACTGGGAGTGCGCCTGCGGCAAATACAAGCGTGTCCGCTTCAAGGGCATCATCTGTGAGCGCTGCGGCGTCGAGGTGACCCGCGCCAAGGTTCGCCGTGAGCGCATGGGACACATCGAGCTGGCCGCACCGGTCACTCACATCTGGTACTTCAAGGGCGTTCCTTCGCGCTTGGGCTACCTGCTGGACCTGGCACCGAAGGACCTCGAGAAGGTCATCTACTTCGCTGCCTACATGATCACCTCGGTGGATGAGGATTCTCGTCACCGTGATCTGCCCAGTCTGCAGAACAAGATCGACATCGAAAAGCAGCAGATCGGCACTCGCCGTGACGCCGACATCGACCGTCGTGCCAAGAAGCTCGAAGAGGATCTGGCAGCTCTCGAGGCCGACGGCGGCTCTGCCCCGGCCAAGAAGAAGCTGCGCGATGTCGCCGAGAAGGAAATGGAGAAGCTGCGCAAGAACGCCGACCGCGAGGTCGACCGTCTTGACCAGGTGTGGGACCGGTTCAAGAGCCTCAAGGTCAACGACCTCGAAGGCGACGAGAGCCTGTACCGCGAGATGTTCCACCGTTTCGGTCTGTACTTCACCGGTGCCATGGGCGCCGAGGCGATCCAGAAGCGGCTGCTCGACTTCGACCTCGAGGCCGAATCGGAGAAGCTGCGTGAACTCATCGCCACGGGCAAGGGTCAGCGCAAGACCCGTGCCCTGAAGCGTCTCAAGGTCGTAAACGCGTTCTTGACCACTGATAACAACCCCGAGGGCATGGTCCTCGACGTTGTTCCGGTTGTGCCGCCTGAGCTGCGCCCCATGGTGCAGCTCGACGGTGGACGTTTCGCCACGTCTGACCTCAACGACCTCTATCGTCGTGTGATCAACCGCAACAACCGCCTCAAGCGTCTGCTCGATCTCGGTGCACCCGAGATCATCGTCAACAACGAGAAGCGGATGCTGCAGGAAGCCGTCGACTCGCTGTTCGACAACGGCCGTCGCGGTCGTCCTGTGACCGGACCGGGCAACCGTCCGTTGAAGTCGCTGTCGGACATGCTCAAGGGCAAGCAGGGACGTTTCCGTCAGAACCTCCTGGGCAAGCGTGTGGACTACTCGGGCCGTTCGGTCATCGTGGTCGGTCCGCAGCTGCACCTGCACCAGTGTGGTCTGCCCAAGACCATGGCTCTGGAATTGTTCAAGCCCTTCGTGATGAAGCGCCTGGTCGATCTCAACCATGCGCAGAACATCAAGTCGGCCAAGCGGATGGTCGAACGTCAGCACCCTCAGGTGTGGGACGTGCTCGAAGAGGTCATCACCGAACACCCGGTGCTGCTCAACCGTGCACCGACCCTGCACCGTCTGGGCATCCAGGCGTTCGAACCTCAGCTCATCGAGGGTAAGGCCATCCAGCTGCACCCGCTCGTCTGTTCGGCGTTCAACGCTGACTTCGACGGTGACCAGATGGCAGTCCACCTGCCGCTGAGCCCCGAGGCTCAGGCTGAGGCACGCGTGCTCATGCTCTCCGCCAACAACATCCTCAAGCCTTCGGACGGCAAGCCCGTGACCATGCCCTCACAGGACATGATCATCGGTCTGTACCACCTCACCTCCGAACGCAAGGGACTGGCCGGCGAAGGGCGCTCCTTCTCCGGTCTCGGCGAAGCCATCATGGCCTTCGACCGTGGCGAGCTGGATCTGGGTTCGAACATCACGATCCGCCTTGAGAACGTCGTCCCCGGTGACGATCTCGAGACTCCTGAAGGTTGGGAAGCCGGCGATCCGCTGGACGTGCAGACCACCCTGGGTCGCGCACAGTTCAATGACTACCTGCCTGCTGACTACTCGTTCGTGAACTCTACGATCGACAAGAAGGCACTCAGCCGCATTGTGAACTACCTGGCCGAGGAATACCCCAAGGTCGAGGTTGCACACACCTTGGACAACTTCAAGGCCGGCGGCTTCTACTGGGCGACTCGTTCGGGCATCACTATTTCGATGTCCGATGTGGTCTCACCTGTGGCCAAGCCGGAGATCATCGACCACGCCGAGGCTCTCGATACGAAGGTTCAGCAGCAGTACGAACTCGGTGCGCTCACCGACGACGAACGCCGCAACGAACTGGTCAAGCTCTGGACCGAGACGACCGAGAAGGTCGACCAGGTCATGCGCACGAGCTTCCCAGAGGAGAACTCGGTTATGCGTCTGGTGGAGTCCGGTGCATCCGGTAACTGGATGCAGGTCCGCCAGCTGGCCGGTATGCGTGGCCTGGTGACGAACCCGAAGGGTGAGATCATCCCTCGCCCGATCGTTTCGAACTACCGTGAGGGTCTTTCGGTGCTCGAGTACTTCATCGCCTCGCACGGTGCTCGTAAGGGTCTGGCCGATACCGCTCTGCGTACCGCTGACTCCGGTTACCTGACCCGTCGTCTCGTCGACGTGTCACAGGACGTCATCGTGCGCACCGCTGAGGCCGATTCCAATAAGGGCATCACTCTGCCTGCAGCCGAGCGTGACCACGAGGGCAACCTCGTGCCGCACGAGTATGCAGAGACCAGTCTCTACGGTCGCCTCACGGTCTCAGACGTCTCCGACGCCGATGGCAATGTCATCGTCCCGGCGAAGACCGACGTGACCGCAGACACGATCGATACGCTGGTCGCAGCCGGAATCGAAGAGCTCAAGGTTCACTCCGTGCTCACCGCAGATTCCGATACGCAGATCTCGGCCATGCATTACGGCCGTTCGATGGCCACCGGAAAGCTCGTCGACATCGGCGAAGCCATCGGTACCGTCGCTGCCCAGTCGATCGGTGAGCCGGGAACCCAGCTCACCATGCGTACCTTCCACACGGGTGGTGCGGCGGCTGCTACGGGTGACATCACCCAGGGTCTGCCGCGTGTGACCGAGCTCTTCGAAGCTCGCACACCGAAGGGCTTTGCTCCCATCGCCGAGGCGACCGGACGTGTCAAGGTCGATGACAGCCGCAAGACCCGCTTCGTCGTCATCACCCCCGATGACGGTGGCGAAGAGATCGAGCACGCAGTGTCCAAGCGTGCCCGTCTCCTCGTTGAGGACGGACAGAACGTCAAGGCCGGCGAACAGCTGGTCGTCGGTGCTGTCGATCCCAAGCAGGTGCTGCGCATCCGTGGTCGTCGTGAAGCTGAGCGGTTCCTCGTCGAGCAGGTGCAGAAGGTGTACCGCTCGCAGGGCGTGGGCATCCACGACAAGCACATCGAGGTCATCGTCCGGCAGATGCTGCGTCGCGTGACCGTGATCGAGTCGGGCGACACGAACCTGCTGCCCGGCGAGCTGGTCGACCGTGGTCGCTACCAGGGCGAGAACCGCCGTGTGGTTGCCGAAGGCGGCCAGCCGGCATCGGCTCGTGACGAGCTCATGGGTATCACGAAGGCCTCTCTGGCCACCGATTCGTGGCTGTCCGCCGCGTCCTTCCAGGAGACGACACGCGTCCTCACCGAGGCCGCTATGGAAGGCAAGTCGGACACACTGCTCGGACTCAAGGAGAACGTCATCCTCGGTAAGCTCATCCCTGCGGGCACCGGCCTGCAGACACACCGCGACATCGTGGTGGAGCCGACGGAGGAGGCGAAGGCCGAGATGTTCACGAACAGCTACGGCGACTTCTACGCAGGCATCGGCTCCGATTCCGGATCCGCCATCCCGCTGGAAGACTACGACTACGGTGCGTTCAGCTGAAGCTGAACGCATGAGGCTGAGGTCCGCTGCGGAGTCCTAGGACTCCGGCCAGGAGGCCTCAGCCAGCAGTCACAGCAAGAGGGGCACCCGCCAATTGGCGGGTGCCCCTCTTCGCCTATTCACGTGCAGAAGGTTTACTGGGCGACACACTTCCCTCATGAATCACGCGCAGAGAGAACGCGCTGCCCTAAGTCTGACTGCTGTGGGTCCCTCCCGAACGCCGTGGGGTGGCTCCCGAACGGCGTGGTCGCCTCCGGAACGGCGGTTCGTGCCAACGGTTGGTAGGTCTGCTTCGAAAATCGTCTTCGATTCGCGACAGACTTACCAACCGTTGCTGATTCGAGGCGAACCGTCCGTGAAGGCGTGCATGAAGGCGTCCGTGCAGGACGGGTCTTCAGCCGAAGAGGACCTGAGCCTCTTCCCAGCGCTGAAGCGGGACCGACTTGAGACGGTCGACGGCCGATGCCATATCGACCGAGTGGATCTCCGTGCCCCTGAGGCTCGCCATCTTGCCCCAGTCGCCGCTCTGAGCAAGGTCCGCCGCGGCCATCCCCAGCCGGGTCGACAGGACCCGGTCATAGGCGGTGGGGGAGCCCCCTCGCTGCAGATGACCGAGGATGGTGGCACGCGATTCGATTCCCGTGATCTCTTCGATCTTCGGAGCCAGGAAATCCGCAATCCCGCCGAGGCGGGTCCGTCCTTTGTTGTCGACACCGCGATCGGACACCTGCTCGTCGAGCCCCTCGGGAATGAAGCCCTCGGCCACGACGACGATCGGGGCACGGCCGCGGTCCCTGGCCGATGTCACCCATTCCTCGATCTGGTCGAAGGAGACGGGAAACTCCGGCATGAGGATAGCGTGAGCGCCACCGGCCATTCCCGCATGCAGTGCGATCCATCCGACGTTGCGGCCCATGACCTCGATGACCATGCATCGATGATGGGACTCCGCCGTTGTGCGGAGCCGATCGATGGACTCGGTCGCGATGGCCTGGGCGGAGTCGAAGCCGAAGGTGTAGTCGGTGCCGCTGAGATCGTTGTCGATGGTCTTAGGGACTCCGATGATGTTGAGTCCCTCCTCGGTCACGAGTCGAGAGGCGCCTGCCAGTGTGCCTTCGCCGCCGATCGCAATGATGGCGTCAATGTCGTGGGAGGCCATGACCTCGCGCATCCGATTCGGTCCGCCGCCCTCGTACGGGTGGGTGCGGGAGGTGCCGAGGATGGTGCCGCCTCGTCCTGAGAGTCCACGGACGTCGAGCATCGTCATGTCGAACATGTCGTCTTCGAGCAGGCCGCGCCAACCATCGCGGATTCCGACAAACGTATCCTCGTGGGAGCGGATGCCCTTGCGGACGATTCCGCGGATGACCGCGTTGAGTCCGGGGCAGTCGCCGCCGGAGGTGAGTACACCTATCTTCATTCGAGTTGCCCCTGATCCTTTGCTCGGTAGCCTTTGGCCAAATGCACGTCATGGCCGGCCATGAAGGAGACTCCTTTGAGAATGAGCGTCCCGTTGGATCCGTCGCCTTTGGCGGAGCCGCGGATCTCATTTCCGGCCATGATGTTGATCGTATCGTCGCGGATGCGCACACCTGGCGGCACGTAGATGTCGTGGCCTGCCATCATAGAATACGACGTCAGCGACACGGCGACTCCCGGTCCCATGACGTCGCACAGGTCGATGTTGTCGCCGCCCATGAGTGAGTAGGTCGTCACCTCGGCCGTGCCTGCTGGCACATCGAGTTCGCGCCCGGACATGATCGCCACCGAGTTCATCGGCTCCGCTGTGCCCGGTTCCGCCATCGGAGCCAGCGAGGTGGGCCCGTCGCTGCGGGCGAGTGATGTCCCCGCGGTCGTTCCGCCGGTCTGCCGCTGCAGGGACCGGTAGAGGTCATGACCTTCGGGGAGATCGTGGATGAGCGGCATCAGTTCGTCGAGGTACTTCGCCGAAATCGCCTCATCCTGGCGTTCGGCGGTCTCGTCCGGGTCGAGCCGACCGTTGCTGACCGCGTCGGTGATGACTCCGAGAACGGCGTCGCGGTCCTTGTCAGAGGCTCGGATGCGGGGCGCTGGCGAGTGCGGGGAATCGTCTGTGACCATGGTGACCAGTGTAGCGGGGGACGCATATCGCGAGACACGACTGTGCCCCCGCCGCATTGGCAGGGGCACAGTCATGAGCGCTCAGAACACTCGGCGGAGGAGGTCTCCGTCAGCGGTGCAGGTCGAAGCGGTCTGCTTCGACGAGCTTGCTCCAGGCCTTGACGAAGTCGTTGACGAACTTCTCCTGGGCATCATCGGAGGCGTACACCTCGGCGATGGCGCGCAGTTCGGAATTGGCACCGAAGAGCAGATCGATCCGGCTGCCGGTCCACAGCTTCTCTCCTGCGGGGGAGAAGCACTCGTAGACGTTGGCGGACTCGGACGGCCCGACCGGTTTCCAGACGTTGCCCAGCTCGAGCAGGTTGACGAAGAAGTCGTTCGTCAGCTCGCCCGGACGGTCGGTGAAGACACCGAGTTCGGAATCCTGGTAGTTCGCGCCGAGGACGCGCAGCCCACCGATGAGCACGGTCATCTCCGAGGGAGTCAGACCGAGCAGGCTGGCCCTGTCCAGAAGGAGGAACTCGGCCGACAGGGGCAGATCCTCTGTCAGATAGTTACGGAATCCGTCGTGTGTCGGCTCCAGGTACGAGAACGAATCGACATCGGTCTGCTCCTGGGTCGCGTCACCGCGGCCGGTCGTGACCGGAACGCTGACATCATGGCCTGCGGCCTTCGCCGCGGTTTCGATGCCGACGCCGCCAGCGATCGCCAGGACATCGGCGAACGTTGCTCCGGTGTCCGCTGCGATGCGTTCGAGGACTGTGATGACCTCGGCCAGCTTCGCGGGCTCGTTGACTTCCCAGCTCTTCTGCGGTTCGAGGCGCAGGCGTCCGCCGTTGACTCCGCCGCGGAAGTCGGAGACACGGTGGGATGATGCTGCGGCCCAGGTGGTTGAGACGAGCTGGGAGACGCTCAGTCCGGATTCGCGCACTGCAGCCTTGACGGCCTCGAGCTGGCTCGCATCGAGCGGTGTGCCGGCCGGGACCGGGTCCTGCCAGATGAGCTCTTCGCTGGGGACCTCGGGTCCGAGATAGCGAGTGGAGGGGCCCATGTCACGGTGAGTGAGCTTGAACCAGGCGCGGGCGAAGGCATCCTCGAAGGCCTTCTGGTCGTCCTTGAAGCGGCGCGAGATCTCACCATAGATGGGATCGAAACGCAACGAAAGGTCGGTTGTGAGCATGCGGGGCTCACGGCGTCCGTCGCCCTGAGCCATCGGAACCATGTCATCGCCGCCGCCGTCGACTGGGCGCCACTGCAGATGTCCGCCTTCGTTCTCGAAGACCTCCCATTCGTAGGCGAAGAGGATGTGGAAGAACTCGTTGTCCCACCGGGTGGGGTGGTAGGTCCACGTGACCTCGATGCCGCTGCCGACGGTGTCATTGCCCTGGCCGGTGCCGAAATCGGACTTCCAGCCCAGGCCCTGCTCCTCGATCGGTGCGGCTTCCGGATCTCCGCCCTTGTGCGACTCGGGTGCTGCGCCGTGGGTCTTGCCGAAGGTGTGTCCACCTGCGATGAGAGCGACTGTCTCCTCGTCGTTCATGGCCATGCGACCGAAGGTCTCGCGGATGTCGATGGCTGCGGCCAGCGGATCCGGCTTGCCCTCTGGGCCCTCAGGGTTGACGTAGATGAGGCCCATGGTCGTTGCCGCCAGCGGCTTCTGCAGTTCGCGGTTGCCCACATAGCGCTTGTCAGTGCCCAGCCATTCGGTCTCGGAGCCCCAGTAGACGTCATTGTCGGGTTCCCACACGTCCTTGCGGCCACCGGCGTAGCCGAAAGTCTTGAAGCCCATGGACTCGAGACCTACGTTTCCGGCGAGAATGAATAGATCAGCCCAGGAGATCTTCTTGCCGTACTTCTTCTTGACCGGCCAGAGCAGACGACGTGCCTTGTCGAGACCCACGTTGTCGGGCCAGGAATTCAGAGGTGCAAAACGCTGCTGCCCTTCGCCGCCGCCGCCGCGTCCGTCCTGGACTCGGTAGGTGCCGGCGGAGTGCCAGGCCATGCGGATCATGAACGGGCCGTAGTGACCGAAATCGGCTGACCACCAGTCGGCGTTCGTCTTCTGCAGCTCTTCGATATCGGCCTTGAGCGCGTAGTAGTCGAGGCTGGCGAACTCGGCGTCGTAGTCGAAGCCTTCGTCCATCGGGTCGCGGGCAGGCTGGTTCTTGGCCAAGATCTTGAGGTTGAGGCGATTCGGCCACCAATGCGAATTGGCATCGCCCTGGCTGGGATCGACCAGCGAGTCGGCATCGGGCGTCGTCGCCGCTGCCGAGGTGGTGTGGGCGACTGGACAGCCGCCGGCGGTGGAAGTATCGGTCATAATATTCCTTTCACTTTCGAGTCCCGTCAGGACCCGGTTGAAGACAAAGGTGTGGCTTTGTCATTGGGTGGATCGGCTCAGACCGCCGAGGCGGGTTCGGTGCTGCCCGAAGGCGCTGCAGACACAGCGCAGTCAGGACAAAGACCCCAGAACGTGACTTCGGCCTGTTCGACGACGAATCCAGCGTCGAGTGAAGGGGTCAAGCAGGGGGCCTGCCCGACCGCACAGTCGACGTCGACGATGAGGTTGCACGAGCGGCACACGAGGTGGTGATGATTGTCCCCGATGCGTCTCTCGTAACGGGCCACGGACCCGGACGGCTGAATGCACCGCACGAGTCCGACTTCGGTGAGTGTGTGCAGCGAGTCGTACACTGCCTGATGCGATACCTCGGGGAGGTTCTCCCGGACGGCGCGGATGACGGTCTCGGTGTCTGCATGCTGGTGGTCGCACACAGCCGCGAGAACCGCGACTCTCTGTTTCGTCACGCGAAGGGAACTCTCCCGCAGTGCAGCGGTCGGTTCCCATTCGTGCCTATCCTTGTTCTCAGCCACAGCAACAGCTTGCCGCCTTTTCTTGAATGAGTCAAGGAAGCGACAGTCCATCGGACGCCGTGATCGCCGGTCAGCGGCCTCGTATTTCGGTCCGTGAAGATGCCCGAGCCGGAGGAGTGGCGGTTGTGTCGTGAAGCGCACAGGCGCTGGTTTTGACCAGATGCCCGCGACCACGATATTCTAGGATGCGACTGATTGTGTTTCCTGCGTTCGCGAATGATCATGCCGGATGTTTTGTGAGATCCGGACCGCTGTGTGAATTCGTCAGAAGCAGGCCGCCGACGTGTCATTCTGCATAGGTTGTGTGTCATTGCGACACACCCGAGTGCAGGGTTCACTGCGTCGCGCGAATACTGGCATCGGGCGTGAAGCTTCACCCGGTGTTCAGTCGGATATGTCCCACGGTTCACAAATATGGCTGATGCCATGGCCAGTGTGGGAATTAGGTTTATCGAGAAGCAAATGGAGAACGCTTAGTGCCGACAATCCAGCAGCTCGTCCGCAAGGGACGACATGTCAATTCAGCAGGATCCGACGCTCCTGCTCTGAAGAGCAGCCCGCAGCGTCGTGGAGTGTGCACCCGTGTGTACACCACTACACCTAAGAAGCCGAACTCGGCTCTTCGCAAGGTCGCTCGTGTCAAGCTTTCGAGCCAGATCGAAGTGACTGCCTACATCCCAGGCGAAGGACACAACCTGCAGGAGCACTCGATCGTGCTCGTGCGCGGTGGTCGTGTCAAGGACCTGCCAGGTGTGCGCTACCGAATCGTTCGCGGTTCGCTTGACACCCAGGGTGTCAAGGGCCGCCAGCAGGCACGCAGCAAGTACGGTGCGAAGAGGGAGAAGAAGTAATGCCACGTAAAGGTCCTGCACCCAAGCGACCGATCGTCATTGACCCGGTCTTCAGTTCGCCGATCGTCACGCAGTTGATCAACAAGATCCTGCTCGATGGAAAGCGTTCGACCGCTGAGCGCATCGTCTACGGTGCACTTGAAGGTACCCGTGAGAAGAACGGCAATGACCCAGTTGTCAACCTGAAGAAGGCTCTCGACAACATTCGCCCATCCCTCGAGGTTCGCTCTCGCCGTGTCGGCGGCGCAACCTACCAGGTTCCGGTCGATGTTCGTCCGGTTCGTTCGACGACTTTGGCACTGCGCTGGCTCGTAGCTTATTCCCGCCAGCGTCGTGAGAAGACGATGACCGAACGCCTCATGAATGAGATTCTCGATGCGAGCAACGGCCTCGGCGCTGCTGTGAAGCGTCGCGAAGACACCCACAAGATGGCCGAGTCCAACAAGGCCTTCGCCCACTACCGCTGGTAATCGTTCCTCCCCGGACACTTGGCTGGCAGGCGTCATGCGGCGCCTGCCGGCCAGGCAGCGGGGGAGTCGATCACATCATCGAGTGAGAGAGAGACACCGTGGCACTTGACGTGCTCACCGACCTGAACAAGGTCCGCAACATCGGCATCATGGCCCACATCGATGCCGGCAAGACCACCACAACCGAACGCATCCTTTACTACACCGGTGTGAACTACAAGATCGGCGAGACCCACGACGGTGCCTCGACGATGGACTGGATGGATCAGGAGCAGGAACGCGGCATCACGATCACGTCGGCTGCCACCACCTGCTACTGGCACGACAACCAGATCAACATCATCGACACCCCGGGCCACGTCGACTTCACCGTCGAGGTTGAGCGCTCACTGCGCGTCCTCGATGGCGCCGTCGCCGTCTTCGATGGCAAGGAAGGCGTTGAGCCGCAGTCCGAGACCGTGTGGCGTCAGGCTGACAAGTACGACGTGCCTCGCGTGTGCTTCGTCAACAAGATGGACAAGCTCGGTGCTGACTTCTACTTCACCATCGACACCATCCGGGAACGTCTCGGAGCCAAGCCGCTGGTCATTCAGCTGCCGATCGGTTCCGAGTCGGACTTCGCCGGAGTCGTCGACCTTCTTGAGATGAAGGCCTACATCTGGCCTGATGAGTCCAAGAAGGGTCAGGACATGACCGAGATCGAAATCCCAGAGGATCTCAAGGACAAGGCCGTGGAATACCGCGCCAAGCTCGTCGAGGATGTTGCTGAAGCAACCGACGAACTCATGGAGAAGTACCTTGAGGGCGAAGAGATTTCGATCTCTGAGATCAAGGACGGCATCCGTTCGCTCGTCGTCAACTCGACAGCTTTCCCTGTCATGTGTGGTTCGGCTTACAAGAACAAGGGCGTCCAGCCCATGCTCAATGCCGTCATCGACTACCTCCCTTCGCCTCTCGAAGTTCCTCCCATGGTCGGAGAGAACCCTCGTGATGAAGACGAGAAGCTTACTCGCAAGCCTTCCGTCGACGAGCCTTTCTCGGCTCTGGCGTTCAAGGTGGCTACCCACCCGTTCTTCGGCACGCTGACGTACGTTCGCGTGTATTCGGGCCAGGTCAAGTCGGGTGAGCAGGTTCTCAACTCCACGAGTGGTAAGAAGGAGCGCGTGGGCAAGCTCTTCCAGATGCACTCCAACAAGGAGAACCCTGTCGAAGAGGCCATTGCCGGTCACATCTATGCGTTCATCGGTCTCAAGGAGACAACCACCGGTGACACGCTCTGTGACTCCAGTCACCCGATCGCTCTCGAATCGATGACATTCCCTGAGCCGGTTATCTCTGTGGCGATTGAGCCCAAGACCAAGAGCGACCAGGAGAAGCTGTCAGCAGCCATCCAGAAGTTCGTCAGGGAAGACCCGACATACCGGGTTGAACTGGACGTGGAGACAGGTCAGACTGTCATCCGCGGAATGGGCGAGCTTCACCTCGACATCCTCGTTGACCGTATGCGCCGCGAGTTCAAGGTCGAGGCGAACGTCGGCAAGCCGCAGGTCGCCTACCGTGAAACCATTCGTCGCACTGTCGAGAAGTACGATTACACCCACAAGAAGCAGACGGGTGGATCGGGACAGTTCGCGAAGGTCCAGGTCACCTTCGAACCCCTCGAGGTCGAAGGCGATACGATTTACGAATTCGAGAATGCTGTCACGGGCGGTCGTATTCCGCGCGAGTACATTCCGAGCGTCGACGCCGGTATCCAGGACGCCATGCAGCTTGGTGTCCTCGCCGGTTATCCGATGGTGGGCGTCAAAGCCACACTCATCGACGGCGCCTTCCACGATGTCGACTCTTCGGAGATGGCATTCAAGATCGCCGGCTCGATGGTCTTCAAGGAGGCCGTTCAGAAGGCGAAGCCGGTTCTGCTGGAACCGGTCATGGACGTCGAGGTGCGTACCCCAGAGGAATACATGGGTGACGTCATCGGCGACCTCAATTCCCGACGTGGCCAGATCCAGTCGATGGACGATGCTTCCGGTGTGAAGGTCGTCAAGGCTGTGGTCCCGTTGTCGGAGATGTTCGGTTACATCGGTGATCTGCGGTCGAAGACCCAGGGCCGTGCGGTGTACTCGATGACTTTCTCCAGCTATGCGGAGGTCCCCAAGGCAGTTGCTGAGGAGATCGTCCAGAAGATGCGTGGCGGAGAGTAATCTCCGGTCCCCGGTCGCCACGGTGAGCAAGAACATGCTCACCGAAATGAAAGATAACCAACAAAGGTCTAAGATATGAACCGCATATCTTTTGCCAACCACGAGGAGGAACCCAGTGGCAAAGGCTAGTTTCGATAGGACTAAGCCGCACGTCAACATTGGCACCATCGGCCACGTTGACCACGGAAAGACCACCTTGACCGCCGCAATCACCAAGGTGTTGGCGGACAAGTACCCAGATCTCAATGAGGCTCGCGCCTTCGACCAGGTGGATAACGCACCTGAGGAGAAGGAGCGCGGCATCACGATCAACGTCTCGCACGTTGAATACCAGACCGAGAAGCGTCACTACGCTCACGTCGATGCCCCTGGTCACGCCGACTACATCAAGAACATGATTACCGGTGCTGCTCAGATGGACGGCGCAATCCTCGTGGTTGCCGCTACCGACGGTCCGATGCCGCAGACTCGCGAGCACGTTCTGCTCGCCCGTCAGGTTGGCGTGCCTTACATCGTTGTCGCACTGAACAAGTCCGACATGGTTGATGACGAGGAGCTCATTGAGCTCGTCGACTTCGAGGTCCGCGATCTGCTCTCGAGCCAGGACTTCGACGGCGACAACGCTCCCGTCATTCCTGTTTCCGCTCTCAAGGCGCTGGAAGGCGACGAGAAGTGGGTCAAGAGTGTCGAGACCCTCATGGAAGCCGTTGATGACAACGTTCCTGAGCCAGAGCGCGACATCGACAAGCCATTCCTCATGCCCGTCGAGGACGTCTTCACGATCACCGGTCGTGGAACCGTCGTCACCGGTCGTGTGGAGCGCGGCGTCCTGCTGCCTAACGATGACATCGAAATCGTCGGCATCAAGGAGAAGTCGTCCAAGACGACCGTCACCGCAATCGAGATGTTCCGCAAGACTCTGCCTGACGCACGTGCAGGTGAGAACGTCGGACTGCTCCTGCGCGGAACGAAGCGCGAAGATGTTGAGCGCGGACAGGTTATTGTGAAGCCTGGTTCGATCACGCCTCACACCAACTTTGAAGGCCAGGTCTACATTCTGAGCAAGGACGAGGGTGGACGTCACAACCCGTTCTACTCGAACTACCGTCCTCAGTTCTACTTCCGCACCACGGACGTCACCGGTGTCATCACGCTGCCTGAGGGCACCGAGATGGTCATGCCTGGTGACAACACCGACATGACGGTCGAGCTGATCCAGCCGATCGCTATGGAAGAGGGCCTCCGCTTCGCTATCCGCGAAGGTGGACGTACCGTCGGCGCTGGTCGAGTCACCAAGATCACCGCCTGATACATCTCGATCGCTGAGGCTTCGGCCTCGATATCGGAGCTTCGGCCTCGAGTGATTGGCGCAGAACCCCGGTCCGCAAGGGCCGGGGTTCTGTGTATTCACCGCCGGGAACTGCTCAGGCGCCCACAACGGCTGGACATGAAATGCCTCACAAGGGCCTTCCCTGGAATTGCGCCGATGAAGCGCTATATGACAAGATAGTGAAGTTGCGTTTTGGACGTTGACCCCTGCACTGCGGTAGCAATACCGCGAACAGTCCGGAACACTATCGGATCGATGAATCTGCGTGAAAGCGGGTTCGGACCGAGCAGCCAATGAGTAAAAGCGCCGTCGGCCCTTCAGGAGAATTGGAAAATTCTCCGACAGGATTAGCCGACACGCCCGACCTCGGGGGTCGGTCATGGTCAGCCGGCACAGACCACAGACGATTTTGATCGACTGCTGGTTGATGGCCGGAAGTAACTAAAGAAAGAGACGACGCCATGGCGGGACAGAAAATCCGCATTCGGCTCAAGTCGTACGACCATGCTGTGATTGACAGTGCTGCACGAAAGATCGTGGACACCGTCACTCGCGCAGGTGCGACTGTTGTGGGCCCCGTGCCGTTGCCAACGGAGAAGAACGTGTACTGCGTCATCCGTTCGCCACACAAGTACAAGGACAGCCGTGAGCATTTCGAAATGCGCACGCACAAGCGTCTGATCGACATCGTCGATCCGACGCCGAAGGCAGTCGACTCGCTGATGCGTCTCGACCTCGCTGACGACGTCAACATCGAGATCAAGCTCTAAGGGAGGCAAACATGGCGAACAATCGTTCATCAGCTCTCCCTACCACCCGCAAGGTCAAGGGCCTTCTGGGAACCAAGCTGGGCATGACCCAGGTTTGGGATGAGCAGAACAATCTCGTACCGGTGACCGTAGTGGCCGCCGGCAGCAACGTCGTGACGCAGATCCGCAATGAGGAAACCGACGGTTACCCCGCACTGCAGATCGCGTTCGGCGAGATCGATCCTCGCAAGGTCAACAAGCCCACTGCAGGCCACTTCGAGAAGGCCGGCGTGACACCACGCCGTCACCTTGTCGAGCTGCGCACCGCAGATGCTGCTGACTACGCACTGGGTCAGGAGCTCGGAGTCGACACGTTCGACGCCGGGATCAAGGTCGACGTGACCGCAAAGACCAAGGGTAAGGGAACCGCCGGTGTCATGAAGCGTCATGGCTTCGCTGGCGTCGGTGCCTCCCACGGACAGCACCGCAACCACCGTAAGCCGGGTTCAATCGGCGGAGCCGCGACTCCCGGTCGCGTGTTCAAGGGTATGCGCATGGCTGGCCGTATGGGTGCAGTCAAGCACACCACCCAGAACCTCACGATCCACGCCGTGGACACCGAGAACAACTTCCTGCTTATCAAGGGGGCCGTACCTGGTCCCAAGGGTGCAGTCGTTCTCGTTCGCTCGGCCGCTAAGGAGGGCTGAACGTTATGACTGATGTCAAGACAGTTGACGTTGTCGATGCCGCTGGTGCGAAGACCGGATCCGTTGAGCTGCCTGCCGAGATCTTCGGCGTGCAGACCAATGTGCCGTTGATCCACCAGGTTGTTGTCGCACAGCTGGCAGCAGCCCGTCAGGGTACACACAAGACAAAGACCCGCTCCGAAGTACGCGGTGGCGGTCGCAAGCCCTACCGCCAGAAGGGTACCGGTAACGCTCGTCAGGGCTCGATCCGTGCTCCTCAGTACAACGGTGGTGGAGTCGTGCACGGGCCGGTTCCTCGCGATTACTCGCAGCGGACCCCCAAGAAGATGAAGGCTGCTGCACTGCGCGGCGCCCTCTCTGATCGTGCACGTCTCGATCAGGTCTTCGTTGTGAAGAACCTGATCACCGGCGAAGCACCGTCGACCAAGCAGGCGAAGCTCGCTCTCGCAGGCCTCTCCGATCGCAAGAACACCCTCGTGGTGCTCAACCGTGACGATGAGCTCACCGAGCGCAGCGTTCGCAACCTGCCTCACGTTCACGTGCTCACCTCCGATCAGCTCAACACATACGATGTGCTGATCGCAGATGACATCGTGTTCACCGAGTCAGCGCTGGAGACCTTCCTGGGCGGATACCGCAAATCGGAGGACGCATCATGAGTCTGAACTTCAAGGACCCACGCGACATCATCGTCGCTCCGGTCGTCTCGGAAAAGACCTACAGCCTGATGGACGAAGGAAAGTACACCTTCATCGTCGATCAGGGGTCGAACAAGACTGAGATCAAGAATGCCATTGAATCGATCTTCAATGTGCAGGTTGCCAAGGTCAACACCCTGAATCGCCAGGGTAAGCGCCGCCGCACTCGTACCGGTTGGGGGAAGCGCAAGGACACCAAGCGTGCCATTGTCGCCCTCAAGGACGGTTCGATCGACATCTTCGGTGGATCGCTCTAAGCGATTCTTCGTAGAAGAAGGACAAGACTCATGGGAATCCGTAAGCACAAGCCGACGACCCCGGGCCGTCGTGGCTCATCGGTCGCCGACTTCGTCGAAGTGACCCGGTCTACACCGGAGAAGTCACTTCTGCGCCCGCTGCCTAAGCGCGGTGGCCGTAACAGCCAGGGACGCGTGACCACTCGCCATCAGGGCGGCGGCCACAAGCGTCAGTACCGTGTCATCGACTTCCGCCGCCATGACAAAGATGGCGTACCCGCGAAGGTCGCACACATCGAATATGACCCGAACCGCACTGCGCGGATCGCTCTTCTGCATTATGCAGATGGCGAGAAGCGCTACATCCTCGCCCCGCAGAACCTCAAGCAGGGCACACAGGTTGAAGCTGGTCTGGGCGCAGACATCAAGCCGGGCAACAACCTTGCCCTGCGCAACGTCCCAGTCGGCACCGTTCTGCACGCAGTTGAAATGCGTCCAGGCGGCGGTGCCAAGATCGCTCGCTCTGCCGGTTCGTCCGTGCAGCTCGTAGCGAAGTACGGGCGGTTCGCTCAGCTGCGGATGCCTTCTGGCGAAATCCGCAATGTTGATGCGCGCTGCCGTGCGACGATCGGCGAGGTCGGCAATGCCGAGCAGTCGAACATCAGCTGGGGCAAGGCAGGCCGCATGCGTTGGAAGGGCAAGCGCCCATCCGTCCGTGGTGTCGTCATGAACCCGGTCGACCACCCACACGGTGGTGGCGAGGGCAAGACTTCGGGTGGACGTCACCCAGTCAGCCCGTGGGGTCAGCTAGAAGGCCGCACACGCCGGCCGAACAAAGAGAGCGACAAGTACATCGTGCGCCGTCGCCGGACCGGCAAGAAGCGCTGATTGGAGTACTGACTTATGCCTCGTAGCCTCAAAAAGGGTCCTTTCGTCGATGAACACCTGTACCAGAAGGTGGCTCGTCAGAACGAGAAGAACTCTAAAAACGTAATCAAGACATGGTCTCGTCGCTCGATGATCATCCCGGACTTTCTGGGACACACCATCGCAGTACATGACGGTCGCAAGCATGTTCCAGTCTTCATCACTGAAGCCATGGTCGGACATAAGCTTGGCGAGTTCGCACAGACACGGACGTTCCGTGGCCACGAAAAGGACGATCGCAAGGGTCGCCGCCGCTGACGCGGGGGCACTCTTACGATCCTAGACAAGAGAGAAGGAAGCGATGGAAGCCAAGGCTAAGGCGCGTTACCTGCGCGTCACGCCTCGCAAGGCTCGGCGCGTCATCGACCTCATTCGTGGTCAGCAGGCGACCGAAGCACTTGCAGTGTTGAAGTTTGCAGAACAGTCGGCATCAGATCCGATTTACAAGCTCGTTGCCTCAGGTATCGCCAATGCGCGTACCCGGGCTGACGAGGAGGGCATTGCGTTCGACGAGAACGAACTGGTCATCTCTGAAGCATTTGTGGACGAGGGACCAACCATGAAGCGGTTCCGCCCGCGAGCACAGGGTCGCGCTTTTCGCATC
Organism: Brevibacterium sp. FME17; assembly: GCF_014897515.1. NCBI lineage: Bacteria > Bacillati > Actinomycetota > Actinomycetes > Micrococcales > Brevibacteriaceae > Brevibacterium > Brevibacterium sp. FME17. The sequence continues at coordinate 34,738 of NZ_JABUYD010000004.1, read as the reverse complement.
GAGAAGCGCACAAGCCACGTTTCAGTGGTCCTGGCCAGCGGTGACGACCTGCCTCAGCGCAAGAGCCGGAAGGGGAACCGTTAATGGGCCAGAAAATCAATCCGAACGGATTCCGACTCGGAATCACCACGGATCACAAGTCAAAGTGGTTTGCTGACTCGACTAAACCGGGACAGCGCTACAGCGACTACGTGCTCGAAGATGTGAAGATCCGACAGATGATGACCAAGGGCCTTGAGCGCGCTGGCATCTCCAAGGTGAACATCGAACGCACACGTGACCGTGTCCGAGTCGACATCCACACTGCCCGTCCGGGCATTGTCATTGGACGTCGTGGAGCCGAAGCCGATCGCATTCGCGGTCAGCTTGAAAAGCTCACCGGCAAGCAGATTCAGCTCAACATCCTTGAGGTGAAGAACGCTGAGATCGACGCGCAGCTCGTTGCTCAGGGAGTTGCCGAGCAGCTCGCAAGCCGCGTGGCCTTCCGCCGCGCGATGCGCAAGTCGATCCAGAGCGCTCAGCGTGCAGGTGCCAAGGGCATCCGCGTGCAGTGCTCCGGCCGCCTCGGCGGTGCCGAAATGAGCCGTTCCGAGTTCTACCGCGAAGGTCGTGTGCCTCTGCACACCCTGCGTGCGAACATCGATTACGGTTTCCACGAAGCACACACCACCTTTGGTCGCATCGGCGTCAAGGTGTGGATCTACAAGGGCGACATGACCGACAAGGAGCTTGCTGCCGAGCAGGCGAAGGCTCCAGCTGCTCGTGGCCCTCGTGGCCGTGGGCGTGGTCGTGGAGGCCGTGGCCGCGGTCAGGAAGGTGCAGCAGCACCGCGTCGTAACGACGCAGCGCCGAAGACCGAGAACAATGCCGAGGCCCCCGCGGCTGAGGCCGGATCGGAGGGCTGACACATGCTGATCCCTCGTCGGGTTAAATACCGCAAGCAGCACCACCCCAAGCGGGGCGGCGCAGCTAAGGGCGGCACCAAGGTGTCGTTCGGTGACTACGGCATCCAGGCCACAGAGCCTGCCTACATCACCAACCGGCAGATCGAGGCCGCACGTATTGCCATGACGCGCTACATCAAGCGTGGTGGCAAGGTGTGGATCAACATCTACCCAGATCGACCACTGACGAAGAAGCCTGCCGAGACCCGCATGGGTTCCGGTAAGGGTTCGCCGGAGTGGTGGGTCGCCAATGTCAAGCCGGGTCGGGTCATGTTTGAACTCGCCGGTGTGTCCGAGGAAGTTGCACGTGAGGCGCTGCGCCTCGCGATCCACAAGCTTCCGCTGAAGGCCCGTATCGTGGCCCGCGAAGGTGGTGAGTGAGTATGGCAATCGGTTCCAAGAACCTTTCCATGGACGCACTTGACGGTTATGACAACGAGCGTCTGCTCGAGGAGCTCAAGAAGGCTAAGGCCGAGCTGTTCAACCTGCGCTTCCAGTCGGCCACCGGCCAGCTGGAGAGCCACGGTCGGCTCAAGGCCGTGCGTCGCGACATCGCTCGTATCTACACCGTGCTCAACGAGCGGGAATTGGACATTCGTTCGAACCCCGCTGCTGCTAAGGAAGAGGACAAGTGATGGCGGAGACCACCAAGCCCGAGGCAACGCCTGCGGACCGTAACTCCCGCAAGACCGCGCGTGGTTACGTTGTTTCCGACAAGATGGAGAAGACCATCGTCGTTGAGGTGGAGGAGCGCAAGACGCACCGCCTGTACGGCAAGGTTCTTCGCCAGTCGGTGAAGTACAAGGTTCACGATGAGGAGAACGCTGCTGGTGTCGGCGACCTCGTCCTCGTGTCCGAAACGCGGCCGGTTTCGTCCGCGAAGCGTTGGCGGCTCGTCGAAATCATCGAACGCGCCAAGTAAGCTGACGCCACCCCTCCCACCCGGTCCCGCCCACGGTCTCCAGCAGATCGTGGGCGGCTACCGGGAACGGGGTGAAATGTCATTAATCCGTTCCGCAAGGCTCATCCAATCGTGTGAGAACCGGCGCGACGACAGGAGAAAATAGTGATTCAGCAAGAGTCGCGACTCAAGGTCGCCGACAACACTGGTGCCAAGCAGATCCTGGCAATCAGGATTCTGGGTGGTTCCGGTCGGCGTTATGCCTCGATCGGTGACACCATCGTGGCAACCGTCAAAGACGCAATTCCTGGTGGCAACGTGAAGAAGGGTGACGTCGTCAAGGCTGTCATCGTTCGGACCTCCAAGGAACGCCGTCGTCCCGATGGTTCGTACATCAAGTTCGACGAGAATGCAGCAGTCATTCTCAAGACTGATGGCGAACCACGCGGAACCCGTATCTTCGGACCCGTGGGACGCGAATTGCGTGATAAGAAGTTCATGAAGATCGTCTCCCTGGCACCGGAGGTGTTGTGAGCATGGCGAACAAGCTCAAGATCAAGAAGGGCGACCTCGTCCAGGTGATTGCAGGCGCCCGTCAGTCACGGGGTGGCGATCGTGGGAAGCAGGGCAAGGTTCTTGCCGTGTACCCGGAACGCAACCGCGTCCTCGTTGAGGGCATCAACCGCGTGATCAAGCATAAGAAGGCAACGCAGACTCAGGCCGGTGGCACCGCCGGCGGCCGCGAGACTCACGAAGCCCCAATCCACGTGTCCAACGTGGCGCTCGTTGATCCTAAGGACAACAAGCCCACCCGCGTCGGATACCGCGAGGAAACTGTGGAACGCGATGGTCGCAACAAGACCGTTCGTGTCCGCGTCTCGCGTCGCACCGGGGAGGAGATCTGATGACGGAAACAACAACGAGCCGTCCAGCGCCACGCCTCAAGCAGGTTTACCGCGATGACATCGTGGCCAAGCTGCAGGACGAGTTCAACTACGCAAACCCCATGCAGGTTCCCGGTCTGACCAAGGTCGTCGTGAACATGGGTGTGGGTGACGCAGCACGCGATTCGAAGCTGATCGAAGGCGCAATCAACGATTTGACTCTGATCACCGGTCAGAAGCCGATCGTGACTCGGGCGCGGAAGTCCATCGCCCAGTTCAAGTTGCGCGAGGGTCAGCCCATTGGAGCCCACGTCACCATGCGTGGCGCCCGTATGTGGGAATTCGTCGACCGTGTCATCTCACTGGCTCTTCCGCGTATCCGCGACTTCCGCGGCCTCTCGGATCGTCAGTTCGACGGGAACGGTAACTACACCTTCGGTCTCACGGAGCAGTCAATGTTCCACGAGATCGATCAGGACCGGATCGACCGCGTCCGAGGTATGGATATCACAGTTGTGACTACAGCGAACACCGACGACGAGGGACGTGCACTTCTGCGCCACCTCGGGTTCCCGTTCAAGACCAAATAATCGCTACGTTGCAGGTCCAAGCGCGCACTGCGCGGGCGGAAACCGTAACGAGGAAGGGCTAGAGCCCAAATGACAATGACTGATCCAGTCGCAGACATGTTGACACGTCTGCGGAACGCCAACTCGGCTTATCACGAGGACGTCAGCATGCCGTTCTCGAAGCTGAAATCCAACATCGCTGAGATTCTCAAGAGCGAGGGCTACATCACCGGTTGGAGCGTCGAAGACGCTCAGGTCGGTAAGACCCTGCTCATGGACCTCAAGTTCGGTCCTAACCGTGAGCGTTCGATCGCCGGCCTGCGCCGTGTGTCGAAGCCCGGACTGCGCGTTTACGCGAAGTCGACCAACTTGCCTAAGGTCCTCGGTGGACTCGGTATCGCCATCCTGTCGACCTCGTCAGGCCTCCTGACCGATCGTCAGGCCGCCAAGAAGGGTGTGGGTGGGGAAGTCCTCGCCTACGTCTGGTAAGGAAGGAGAGAAGAATATGTCACGTATTGGCAAGAACCCGATCTCCGTCCCGAATGGCGTAGAGGTCAAAATCGATGGCCAGGTTGTCGCCGTCAAGGGACCCAAGGGCGATCTGTCCGTCGCTATCGCAGAGCCGATCACCGCATCGCTCGACGAAGGCGTTGTGACGGTGACCCGTCCGGACGAGGAGCGCGAATCGCGTTCGCTCCACGGACTGTCCCGCACGATGATCAACAACATGATCGTCGGTGTGACCGAGGGCTACTCCAAGGCTCTCGAAATCGTCGGCACCGGTTACCGCGTGCAGGCCAAGGGATCGAACCTCGAGTTCGCTCTGGGCTACAGCCACTCGATCACCGTCGAACCACCCGAGGGAATCTCCTTCACGGTTGACGGACAGACCAAGCTGGCCGTTCACGGCATCGACAAGCAGCTGGTCGGAGAGACCGCTGCCAACATCCGGAAGCTGCGTAAGCCTGAACCTTACAAGGGCAAGGGCGTTCGCTATGTCGGAGAAAATGTCCGTCGCAAGGTCGGAAAGGCTGGTAAGTAGAGATGGCCTTTGGCAAAAAGGAAAACTACGGCAAGGGCAGGGCTGCGGCCCGCAAACGTCGTCACGCTCGTCTGCGCAAGCATGTCAGCGGTACGCCGGAACGTCCTCGCCTGTCAGTGACTCGCTCCACGCGCCACGTCTTTGTCCAGGTCATCGACGACACCGTCGGCAAGACCTTGGCATCGGCCTCCACCATGGAAGCCGACCTGCGTACACACGAGGGTGACAAGACCGGCAAGGCCCACAAGGTCGGCGAGCTGGTAGCCCAGCGCGCTAAGGAAGCCGGTATCGAAGCCGTCGTATTCGACCGTGGCGGCAACGCCTACCACGGCCGTGTGCAGGCAATCGCCGAAGGTGCACGTGAAGGAGGATTGGCCCTATGAGCACTGAAGAGAACAAGGAACAGCAGCCAGCTGCTGAAACCCGTACCGATAGCAACAGTGATCGCTCCTCACGTGGTCGCGGTCAGGGTGGTCAGGGCGGCCAGAATCGTGGACGCGGCGAAGGCCGTGGGCGCGGTGGTCGTGCTGAAGAGAAGAGCCAGTTCATCGAGCACGTCGTCACGATCAACCGCGTGTCGAAGGTCGTCAAGGGTGGACGTCGGTTCTCCTTCACCGCCCTCGTCGTCGTCGGTGACGGAGACGGCATGGTCGGCATGGGCTACGGCAAGGCTAAGGAAGTTCCCGCAGCCATTGCCAAGGGTGTCGAGGAGGCGAAGAAGAACTTCTTCCGCGTCCCACGCATCCAGAAGACCATTCCGCACCCGATCCAGGGTGAAACCGCCGCCGGTGTAGTCATGCTGCGCCCGGCTGCTCCTGGTACTGGTGTTATCGCCGGTGGCCCGGTGCGTGCGGTCCTCGATGCTGCCGGCGTTCAGGACATCCTGTCCAAGTCGCTGGGTTCAGCTAACGCAATCAACATCGTTCGCGCGGCGATCAAGGCTCTCCAGGGCCTCGAACGCCCCGAGCAGGTCGCGGCACGCCGTGGTCTGCCTGTGGACGAGGTCGCTCCTCACGCATTGCTGCGGGCGGCTGCCGAAAGCGGGGCGAAGTCCTGATGGCTAAGCTCAAAGTTACCCAGCGCAAGTCCGACATCGGTGGCAAGCCGAACCAGCGTGCAACGCTGCGTTCGCTTGGACTGAAGCGGATCGACGATGTGGTGGTGTGCGAAGATCGTCCGGAACTCCGGGGAATGATCAACGTCGTGCGTCACCTCGTGACTGTGGAAGAGGTGGATTGATATGTCGAACGATGACTCACTCAAGGTCCACGATCTCCGTCCTGCCCCAGGAGCAAAGACTGCCAAGACCCGTGTCGGTCGTGGTGAAGCTTCGAAGGGCAAGACAGCCGGACGCGGAACCAAGGGCACACACGCCCGCTACCAGGTTCCTCACGGCTTCGAGGGTGGACAGACTCCGATGCACATGCGTCTGCCTAAGCTGCGCGGGTTCAAGAACCCCGCAAAGGTGACGTTCCAGGTTGTCAATCTTGACAAGCTGTCGTCCTTGTTCCCAGAAGGCGGCGATGTCACTGTCGCCGATCTGGTGGCCAAGGGTGCTGTGCGTCCTAAGCAGCCCGTGAAGGTTCTGGGCACCGGTGAGATCACCGTTGCTCTGAACATCACTGCTGACAAGGTCTCGGGTTCAGCACTCGAGAAGATCATGGCAGCAGGCGGCAGCGTCAACGAAGCCTGAGCAGCTCCCGCACAGCGGGGCTGATATCTGAGGCGTCACTCGAAGGGGCGGTCACGCAAGTGACCGCCCCTTCGTCGTGCCCGAATCCTCGGCCGAGTTGCCTGGGTCGAGACACCTCGGTTGCCCGGTCAGACACCGCTGCGTCGGTTTCGAGACAGTCCCAACGACAATCGGCAGTGTCCGGCGTCCACGTGGCCTCTCGGTTTCAGCCTGACGGTCATACCCTGGTAGTCTTTTGCAGGTATTTGTCTCATTCGCGAGGTCGTATCTGCGACCCTGACTTTTTCATCCCCCAATGAGGAGGACGCTTGATCGGCGCAATACGGAGGGCCTTCAGAACGCCCGACCTGAGGAACAAACTCCTCTTCACCCTGGGCATTCTTGTCATCTTCCGGCTTGGCTCATTCATTCCCTCGCCCGGAATCGACTACACCCAGGTTCAGGAGTGCGTGGCGTCCCCCCAGCTGAACGAGGGCGGGTTCGCAATGATCAACCTGTTCAGCGGTGGCGCACTGCTGCAGCTGTCGATCTTCGCTCTGGGCATCATGCCCTACATCACCGCCAGCATCATCGTTCAGCTTCTGCGCGTGGTCATTCCGCGCTTCGAGTCACTCCACAAAGAGGGAGCCTCGGGCCAGGCGAAACTGACTCAGTACACGCGCTACCTGACCATCGGGCTGGCCGTGCTCAACGCAACGACCCTCGTGGCCACTGTGCGTACGGGCGCTCTCTTCGGGGGCATCGAAGGCTGCGACAACCTCATCACCAATGACACCTGGTGGGGCATCACCGTCCTTGTCATCACTCTGGTAGCAGGCACCGGCCTCATCATGTGGCTGGGCGAGCAGATCACCGAACACGGAGTCGGCAACGGTATGTCGCTGCTCATCTTCACCTCGGTGGCCTCGGCTTTCCCATCATCGCTGGGTGCAATCCTGCGCGAACAGGGCGTCGACATCTTCCTCATCGTCATCGCCGTCGGTCTGGTGCTCGTGGCGCTCGTCGTCTTCGTCGAGCAGTCACAGCGACGTATTCCGGTGCAGTACGCCAAGCGCATGGTTGGTCGACGGATGTTCGGCGGCACCTCGACCTACATTCCGATCAAGGTCAACATGGCTGGTGTGATCCCCGTGATCTTCGCATCATCGGTTCTCTACCTGCCCAGCCTGATCTCGCAGTTCTTCGCCCCAGAGAGCAAGTGGGTGGAATGGATCAACACCTACTTCACACGTGGTGACCACCCGATCTACATCGCCACCTATGCAATGCTGACGATCTTCTTCGCATACTTCTACGTCGCGATCACCTTCAACCCGGAGGAAGTCGCTGACAACATGAAGAAGTATGGTGGCTTCGTCCCCGGCATCCGTGCCGGACGCCCTACCGCCGATTACCTGAGCTTCGTGCTCAGCCGCATCAACTTCCCGGGCTCGCTCTACCTGGCTTTCATCGCACTGATTCCGCTGATTGCACTGGTCCTCATCAACGCGAACCAGAACTTCCCGTTCGGCGGCACCTCGCTGCTGATCGTGGTGGGAGTCGGTCTCGAAACCGTCAAGCAGATCGACGCACAGATGCAGCAGCGCCATTACGAAGGTCTGCTGCGCTGACCGACCCCGACCGCGGACATCCATTGGAAGGACACACCTTATGAGTTCACGTATCATCCTGATCGGCCCACCCGGTGCCGGCAAAGGCACTCAAGCCGCTCGACTGTCAGAGGCGCTGAACATTCCGGCGATATCGACCGGTGACATCTTCCGTGCGAACGTGAAGGGCGAGACCGAACTCGGCAAACTCGCAAAGCGCTACATGGACGCCGGCGAATACGTCCCCGACGAAGTGACGAACTCGATGGTCGCAGATCGTCTGGCCCAGGACGACGCCGCCAAGGGCTTCCTCCTCGATGGCTACCCGCGCACCAGCGCACAGGTGGACGAGCTTGACAGGATCCTCGCGGTCGAGGGCCACGAGATCGAACAGGTCGTCGAGCTCACCGCTGACATCGACGAGGTCGTCGCCCGCCTCCTGGCACGTGCACAGACCGAAGGCCGCAGCGATGACAGTGAAGATGTCATCCGTCATCGCCTCGACGTCTATGCAGAGCAGACCCAGCCTCTGACAGACATCTACCGCGAACGCGGCCTGCTGCGCCAGGTCGACGGACTCGGCGAAGTCTCGGATATCACTGACCGAATCCTCGACTCCATTCGATGATCTTTGGTCCCCGGATCGAGCTTAAGTCTCCCGAACAGCTGGTGACGATGTGTCGCGCAGGACTGCTCACGAGCGCAGTCTTGCAGGCGGCCCGTGAAGCAGCCGTCCCGGGTGCCACCACCGCCGATGTGAATGCTGCGGCCGAGTCCGTCATCACCGAGGCGGGGGCTCTGTCCAACTTCAAGGGCTACCAGGGATTCCCCGCTGTCGTGTGCATCTCGGTGAACGAAGAGATCGTGCACGGGATACCCGGTGAGAGAGTCCTTGAATCCGGGGATCTCGTGTCGATTGACGGCGGCGCAATTGTCGATGGCTTCCACGGTGATTCGGCGTTCACCATGATCGTCGGCGGTGACGCCGCCGGCTCAGAGGCAGACATCGCGCTGTCTCAAGCGACAGAGAAGGCCATGTGGGTCGGCATCGCGGCCTTCGCCGCCGGAAACAAGGTCAGCGACATCGGTGACGCGATCGACGATCATGTCTCCCGAGAAGCCGCGGAACTGGGACTCGTGGAGGAATTCACCGGTCATGGCATCGGCACTGCCATGCATATGCCGCCCGAGGTGCTGAACTATCGAGCCCGGTCGAAGGGGCCGAAGATCAAGTCGGGAATGTGCCTCGCGATCGAACCTATGCTCACCGCGGGCAGCAGCGAGACCATCACCTTGGACGACGACTGGACTGTCGTGACTGATGATGGCTCGCGTGCGAGCCATTGGGAGCACAGCGTCGCCAAGCATGATGGGGGAGTCTGGGTACTCACTGCTGAAGATGGGGGAGTGGCCGGACTGGCACCCTTCGGAATCACACCGGTGCCTCCTGCAGGTGCCTGAGCCGACTCAGTCATTCATGGCTGAGGCGTTTGCTGCCTCCGCCTGAGCTCGATGGTCGTGAGGATGTGCATGACGACGAACAGCGCCGACGCTGACATCAGACTCAACGCGAACATCCACGCTGCAGTGACGTGAATGTCGAAGCCTGCGATCATGAAGGATGCGAAGGTGATGATAGCCGTGATCGATCCGGTCAGGACCGCAGAGGTCCTGGCCTTTTGAAATACCCGTAGACTCGTTTCGTATGCCTCGTCGTCCATGACGCTGCTCCCTTGAACTTGTGACCGTCGTTATCGACTTTCGTCAGGATCCTTGTGTTTTCACGTTAGGATCTGCTCTTGGCGGGTGTCCACGATCACACGAAACGTTCGGCAGCTGTGCCCGATCGCTATCGTCTGATCCTCATCGCCTTCGATGTCATCTCGGCGTTCGGGTGTCTCCAAGCGCAGGGTCTGCCCGGCCCCGTCATCGTCGGAGTCTTGGCCGAACACGGCTATTCGTCCTCGAACGTGCGCAATCAGCTGGTGGGGATGGTCCACCGGGACATTCTGAGCAGCGAAAGGCTGGGACGAGTCTCGTTCTGCCTCTTGAGCCCGCGTATCCTCTCAGGTCTCATGGGCATTGCGGGAGATCGGGACGCGCCCAGCTTCGAAGGTCATTTTCATGCCGCGCTGTATTCGATTCCCGAGTCGGCACGGATGCTGCGCGATCGGCTCCGATATGTCGCCAGGATGCTCGGTTACCGACAGCTGCGCCCCGGAGTTCTGCTGTCCTTCGCCGACCTCTCCCACGAACTGTCCGGGCAGCTGTCTGGAATGCTCGAGCCAGGGTGGTGTGAATACGCGACGATCGAACCCGAGGCCATCGCCACAGCCCGACGAATGACTTCGCGAGCTAGACCGCGTCGCTTGAGCTGCCACCGCTGGAGAGCGCATTGGCTGCTTTGAGCGTCAACGGCAGTCAGCCAGGTGGTGGACAACCCGAGATGTCGCTGGTGAAGTTCTTCGACATCTATTTTCAAGTTGGGCGTGCGGTCATGACGTACCCGATTCTTCCAGCCGAACTGGTGGGCCCCGAACAGCCGGCACTGCGTTTCCGCACTCTTATGGACCGATGCAACCTGGAGCACTACCTGCGGTTCGACCAGCAGATACTGGAATGTGCCGGCCCCAATCCGTCCTTCGGCCTCATCGAATGGCTCCCGAGCAGCTGAGCTCTGCCTCCCCGGAGTGAGACTGTCACTTTACACTGCGGAGGCGATGCGTTCGATTGCTTCGGTCAGGAGAGGTCGGGGGAGTGCGAAGTTGAGGCGGATGTGACCTGCACCGACCTCACCGCAGAGGCGGCCCTCGGTGATCGCGACGTGAGCTTCGGTGTTGAAATGTTCGGCCAGTTCGGATTTGAGGCCGTACCCGCGCAGGTCCAACCACGCCAGGTATGTTCCTTCAGGCGCAAGGTACGTGGCGTTGGGCAGGTGGGTGGCGATGAGATCTGTCAGGAGCTCACGGTTGCCCTTGAGATAGGCGGTGATCTCGTCCAACCACTCACCCGACTGGGTGTATGCCGCGGTGGTGGCGAGGATGCCGGGGTTCGACGCGGCGCCAGAGACGAAATTGCCCTTCTGCGCCCAGATCGCGCGATCATCGGCACTGCTGAGAATGAGCTGTGCGCACTTGAGCCCTGGGATGTTGAACGCCTTGGAGGCCGCGGTAGCGGTGGCCGTATGCGATGCCGTCGTCTCATTCAGGCTCGCATAGGGAATGTGACGGGCCGGTTCGAAGACTAACGGGGCGTGGATCTCATCGGAGAACACGCGTGCATCATTGCGCTCAACCACCTCGGCGAGTTCCAGGAGCTCGCTCTCCGTGTACACCTTGCCGATGGGGTTATGGGGATTGCACAGGACCAGGGTGGAGCCAGGCACCAGCGCGGCGTCGACCGCGGCGAGGTCGACCGACCAGCCGGTCTCCGATCGGATCATCGGCACCTGGATGAGCTCTCGTCCCGTGACCTTGGCGACATCGAAGAAGGGCATGTAAGCGGGGGTCGGAAGGACGAGCGGAGTACCGGCAGGAGTCAGGTGGGTGAGGATGCCCAGGAAACTCGCGATGACATCACTGGCCAGGTCGACGTGCTCGTCCGGGAACTGCCATCCGTACTGTTCGGCGCAGAACGCGGAGGTGGCCGACTTGAGGTCGGAGACGATGGCTTGCGGCGCATAGCCGAAGAGATCTCGCTCATCGACATCACGCAATGCCTCGCGCACGCCGGGAGCGACACCGAAGTCCATCTCTGCGATGAATGCGCCGAGGCTGCCCGGGAAGGTCGACCACTTCCGGCCGCCCTTGGCGATGAGTGATTCTTCTGTGATGGAATCCAGGTCCTGCACGTGATGCTCCTTTGCTGGCCATTGCGAACTTGCGGGGTATTGGGTGACTGTCGCATTTCACGCTAGCAGGGGAGGCCCTGAGTGCGTGCTGCGTTCCGACATGCACGGTCACGGACTACAGTGGAACCGGCGATGCGAGCCGGATCCGATGATTGAGACCGTTGAGAGGCAGAGGTTGCGATGGGTGGACACCCGCAGTCGATCTTCCGCCGGAATCAGTGGGCGCTGAGCCTGGCCCAACTGTTCTCCGGCATCGGCATCGTCACCGGATTCGCCGTCGGTGGGATCCTCGCGGAGCGTCTGACCGGCCGCACGGAACTCGCGGGATTCGCGCAGACGGCGTCCATCCTCGGCGCCGGGCTCCTCGCGCTTCCACTTGCAAAACTGGCCGAGGCCAGAAGTCGTCGGCTGGCACTGGCCAGCGCCTACGCGATCGCCCTCTGCGGGGCCATTCTCATCGTGGCCGCGATCCTGTTCGGCATCGACCTCGCCTTCTTCATCGGCATGGGCTGCTTCGGGGCCGCGACAGCAGCAGGGCTGCAAGGACGTTATGCGGCCACGGATGCGGCTCCCGACCACCTCAAGGGCTCCGCGATGTCCGTGGTCGTCTGGGCCACCACGATCGGCTCTGTCATCGGACCCAACCTGTCAGGACCCGGTGCCGACCTCGGCCGAGCCCTGAGCCTCGATCCGCTGTCAGGGCCATTCGTCATCGCGATCGCCGGCTTCGCACTTGCCCTCCTCAGCGTCTTGTTCCTGCGCCGAGTCACACCCGCCACGCGAGATGCGACCTCGCCCTCCCCTCGCCGAGGTGGCACCTGGCAGGCCATCAGACGTTCCCCGAGCGCGCTCATGGGGCTGCTGTCCGTGGTCACGGGGCACATGATCATGGTGGCAACAATGGTGATGACACCACTTCACATGGACCACCATGGGCTCGGCCTCGAACTGATCGGCATCACGATCGGCGGCCATATCCTCGGCATGTACGGACTCTCCCCGGTCTTCGGCTACCTCACCGACAGGTACTCCGCCGGTCGGGTGATTCTCCTCGGCCACGGACTGTTCGCCGTGTCCTTGGTCCTCGGGTGCATCGATGCTCTCGGTGAGTCATCGTTCACCAGGCTTTCAGTGGCGCTGTTCCTCTTGGGCTTGGGCTGGAGCGCATGCCTCATCGCCGGGTCAACACTTCTGACCAAAGAGATCGATCCCGCGCATCGTATGTCGGTGCAGGGACTCTCCGACGCAGGAATGAACTTCGGGGCCGCCGCGTTGGCGGCACTGTCCGGGCCGCTGCTGGCCTTCGGCGGATTCGCATCGATCACCCTGATGGGCTTCGTCGTGCTCGCGATCGCCGTCATCGCGAGCATCCGGGCCGGGTACGGAACTCGACACGTGACCTGACCTTGGGACCACCTCAGCGAGGGAGAGAACGATTGTAAGGGACTTCACCCCCGTAAGCCAGCACCGTGTGGAAGAATCTTCGGCCATAGTGTAGGGTTGTTGATTGGTCTGTTCTCACTCAACTCACCCTTTTTCTGTTGTGGGCGGCATTTGCCATCCGCAACTTTTCATGTGGTGAGGTGAGCCGCAGACCATGGGGTCGTCGGGGTAAATCGACGATACACGATTACGTCGAACGCGAAGTTTTCGCGGGAATACGAGGTTAGCGAACGATATGGCCAAAAAAGAAGGGGTCATTGAGATCGAAGGCGCCGTTGTCGAAGCCCTCCCGAACGCATCGTTCCGGGTCGAGCTGAGCAATGGGCACAGGGTGCTTGCGCATATCTCAGGAAAAATGCGACAGCACTACATTCGAATTCTCCCTGAGGACCGGGTCATCGTGGAGCTGTCTCCATACGATCTTTCGCGTGGGCGAATCGTTTACCGCTACAAGTAAGGATCTTCGATCATTCGTACCCGCCCCTGCGCAGGGGTAAGGGTCGGAAGAAGGAAAAACCATGAAGGTTAAGCCAAGCGTCAAGAAGATCTGCGAGAATTGCCAGATTACCCGCCGTCACGGCCGGGTCATCGTCATCTGCTCCAACCCGCGCCACAAACAGCGCCAGGGTTGAGCAGCTCTTCGAGCAGACAGAGGCACCCGCAAGGGGCTTCAGCAGCACCACACCCGCGCAGACCTCGCCATCTGCATTGCCGTTAGAGCAGTGACAGGACGATACCTTCGGTCGGGGGCCGAGGACCTTGGGAAACCAAGGACAGGTCTGCATCAGCACCTCCGGAACTACAACAGGAGATAGTACCTATGGCACGACTTGCCGGAGTCGACATCCCGCGTGAAAAGCGCGTGGAAGTCGCCTTGACTTACATCTACGGTGTGGGCCGCACCCGTGCGCGCCAGACCCTGACGGAAACGGGAATCAGCCCTGACACCCGTGTGAAGGACTTGAGCGATACCGAGCTCGTCCAGCTGCGTGACTTTATCGAGGGCACATTCCAGGTTGAGGGTGACCTCCGACGTGAGGTTGCTGCCGACATTCGCCGCAAGGTGGAAATCGGAAGCTATGAAGGCCTGCGTCACCGCCGCGGTCTGCCGGTTCGCGGACAGCGGACCAAGACGAATGCGCGTACCCGCAAGGGACCGAAGCGCACCGTGGCCGGTAAGAAGAAGTAACATACTCACCCGGTTGACCAGCATCAGCCACCTCGATCAGGAGTAAAACACATGCCTCCCAAGTCACGCGCCGCTACAGTGCGCAAGCCTCGCCGCAAGCTCAAAAAGAATATTGTTGCTGGCCAGGCACACATCAAATCAACGTTCAACAACACCATCGTGTCGATCACTGATCCGACCGGTGCTGTCATCTCCTGGGCATCCTCAGGAGAGGTCGGCTTCAAGGGTTCGCGCAAGTCGACCCCTTACGCCGCACAGATGGCTGCGGAATCCGCTGCTCGTCGTGCGCAGGAGCACGGCCTGAAGAAGGTCGACGTCTTCGTCAAGGGACCAGGTTCGGGACGCGAAACCGCGATCCGTTCGCTGCAGGCCGCCGGTCTGGAACTGGGCACCATTCAGGATGTCACTCCAGTTCCGTTCAACGGCTGCCGTCAGACCAAGCGCCGCCGCGGCTGATCCTTCCGTGTCTCTGCCACCGATGACGGGCTATGTCCCGGCATCAGTTGCAGAACGAATTCCACGATAAACCGAACCGTTCTTCATGGCTACGGCCATGACGTGCAGTGCGAACGTCATATAGCGGATGTTCGCTGAAAGGAAGCCCACGTGCTCATTGCACAGCGCCCAACGCTCACGGAAGAAGTCGTCTCCGAGAATCGCTCACGGTTCGCCATCGAACCACTTGAGCCAGGATTCGGCTACACCCTCGGCAACTCGCTTCGTCGTACCCTGCTGTCGTCGATTCCAGGTGCCGCCGTCACATCAATCCGGATCGACGGTGTGCTCCACGAGTTCAGCACCGTTCCAGGAGTCAAGGAGGATGTCACTGAATTCATCCTCAACCTGAAGTCCCTGGTCGTGTCCTCGGAATTCGACGAACCGGTCGTTGCCTACCTGCGCAAGCAGGGCCCAGGCACCGTGACTGCCGCCGATGTCTCTGCTCCTGCCGGAGTTGAGATCCATAACCCGGATCTGCATATCGCCACATTGAATGGTGAAGGCCGTCTGGATATGGAGCTGACCATCGAACGTGGACGCGGTTACGTATCGAGCGCTCAGAACAAGAACGCGGATGCAGAGATCGGTCGGGTCCCCGTTGACTCGATCTACTCGCCGGTTCTCAAGGTCACCTACAAGGTCGAGGCTACTCGTGTTGAGCAGCGCACCGACTTTGATCGCCTGGTGCTCGACATCGAGACCAAGCCGTCGATGACCCCACGCGATGCGATCGCATCTGCGGGTAAGACACTGGTCGAGCTATTCGGCCTGGCTCGGGAACTCAACGTCGAAGCTGAAGGCATTGAGATCGGACCATCGCCGGTTGACGCAGCGCTGGCTGCCGATCTGGCCCTGGCCATCGAAGATCTCGATCTGACCGTGCGCTCCTACAACTGCCTCAAGCGCGAAGGTATCCACACGGTCGGCGAACTCGTTGCTCGCAGCGAAGCCGATCTCATGGATATCCGCAACTTTGGTTCGAAATCGATCGACGAAGTGAAGGCCAAGCTCAACGAGCTCGGCCTGAGCCTCAAGGACAGTCCCGCCGGGTTCGAAGCCGGTCTCGTTGATGAGGACCAGTCCTACGTCGAAGACGAACAGTACTGATTAAGACCTAGGAGTAAGACACTATGCCAACCCCAACCAAGGGTCCTCGTCTCGGAGGCTCCCCAACACACGAGCGCATGATGCTCAACAACATGGCTGCCGCCCTGTTCGAGCACAAGAAGATCACCACGACCGTAACCAAGGCCAAGCGCCTGCGTCCGGTGGCGGAGCGCATGATCACTCACGCCAAGAAAGGCGACCTTGCCGCCCGTCGTCGCGTGCTCGGAAAGATCGGCGACAAGTCAATCGTTCACGAGCTCTTCACCTCGATCGCCGAAACCATGGCCGAGCGTCCCGGTGGATACACACGTATCACCAAGATCGGTCCTCGTCCCGGTGACAACGCGCCGATGGCCGTCATCGAACTCGTTCTCGAGCCCTACTCGCCCAAGCAGGCAACTGTGAAGGAAGCCGAGCAGGCCACCGAGACCGCAGCGTCGAAGAAGAAGACCGAAGAGGTCGTCGAAGAGGCTCCTGCAGAGTCCACAGAGGGGGCAGCCGACTCGGCCGCAACCGACGAGGTCGCTGATGAAGTAACTGACGAAGGTGCTGAAGAGACCAAGTAAGGACTCTTTTACGCAGTATCTCAGGCGGGCACCCGACGGGTGCCCGCCTGAAGTGTATTCACACCGCTGTGTTTATGAGCCGAGACGTGTGCGCTGCTGCGCCGGGTCCGCGGCAGACGTACATTCACTCCCTACCAGTCGCAGGGGTACGCACTGGCACACGGGCGAGAAACACTCGGCGGCTATTCCTCCCTGTGTTGCAGGAGGAATAGCCGCTGAGTGTAGGACGTAGTGACGGAATTGCTGAGTGCGGCCCCGCTGGGCGGCCGTGTGGCCGTCAGTCGAGCCGCTGGGCCGTCACTGGATGCGCGAGAACTCTACCGACTCGTCGAATTCGCGGTCTGTGTCCGCGTTGGGCTTGTACGTGAACTTGCTGACCACGATAGCGACAATCAAGTTCACGGCGAATCCGGGGATGATCTCGTAGAGCGAATCGGTGACCGGGGTGCTGACCTGTCCCCAGACGAATGCCACGACTGCACCGGAGATGAGTCCGAAGAGAGCGCCCCAGTTGGTGAGCTTCTTCCAGAACAGGGTCAGCAGCACGATCGGCCCGAAGGAAGCACCGAAGCCGGCCCATGCGAAGGCCACCAGATCGAGGATGTTGTTCGACGGCGAGATCGCCAACAGCACGGCGATGATGGCGATGACCAGGATGCCGAGGCGCCCCAGCAGAACATAGGTCTTGTCCTGCAGCGTGCGCTTCGATCCGGTGCGCAGAGCAACGATCTTGTAGAGATCTTCGATGAGTGCCGAGGATGTGACGACGAGCTGCGAGGAGATCGTTGACATGATTGCGGCGAGCACCGCAGCCAGGACCAGTCCCGCAATGAACGGATGGAACAGGATCTGAGCGAGATCCAGGAAGACTGTCTCGGAGTCGGCCGGCTCCATGTTGGCGTGTTCGGAAAAGTACGAGATGCCCACAATCGCCGTCGCGACGGCACCGAGGGCGGAGATGCCCATCCAGCCGACACCGATTCGCCGAGCAACTTTGGCATCGGAGGGCGTCCGCAACGCCATGAACCGCACGATGATGTGCGGCTGTCCAAAGTAGCCCAAGCCCCACGCGAGTGCGGAGATGACAGCCAGGTAAGTACCACCGGCCCAGAATGGTCCACTGCCGAAGACATTGAGCAAGCTGGGGTCGATCTCCTTGACGTTGGAGATCACGGTTGCCGGACCGCCGGCATTGAACACGGCGACGACCGGGACGGCTACGAGTGCCGCGAACATGAGCAGTCCCTGGGCGACGTCGGTGAGGGTGGCACCGAGGAACCCGCCGAACAAGGTGTAGACCATGGTGATGGCAGCGACGATGAGCATTCCGGCTAGATAGTTCAGTCCGAAGCTTGACTCGAAGAACTTGCCGGCAGCGACCATTCCGGACGAGACGTAGAAGGTGAAGAACACCAAGATGATGACACCGCAGACGATGCGCAGCAGACGCGTATTGTCCTTGAGACGCTGCTCGAAGAAGCTGGGAATCGTGATCGAGTCACCGGCCTTCTCGGTGAAGGCACGCAGACGAGGTGCCACGAGCTTCCAGTTCACCCAGGCCCCAACGGTCAGGCCCACTGCCATCCAGGCTTCTACCAGTCCACCTATGTAGATGGCACCGGGCAGGCCCATGAGGAGCCAACCCGACATGTCCGAGGCTCCTGCACTCAGGGCGGCCACGCTGGGACGCAGCCCGCGGCCTGCCAGCATGTAGTCGTCGAGGTTGTTCTTGGTTTTGCGGTATGCGAACCAGCCGATGGCGAGCATTCCCACAAAGTAAAGGACGATGGCAATTGTGCGGAAAGTGGTTTCCGTCATTATTAGATCTCTCCTTTTGTAAACCGGGGAGACCCTACAACAGATTGCGCAAAATGTGTGAATTGCCTAAGAGAACACTACAAGCACATTCATGGACGCCGAGGCGCTGCGATCAGTTGAAGACGACCGTGCGGTGACCGTCCATGAGGACCCGCCCTTCCGCATGCCAGGCCACGGCCCGTGCGAGCACGGCTGCTTCGACATCCTGTCCGCGCTGGACGAAGTCGGCGATGTTGCGGTTGTGGTCGACCCGAGCCACGTCCTGCTCGATGATCGGGCCCTCGTCGAGATCGGGGGTGACGTAGTGGGCGGTGGCGCCGATGATCTTCACCCCGCGAGCATGCGCCTGGTGGTAGGGCTTGGCACCCTTGAAACTGGGCAGGAACGAATGGTGGATGTTGATGACACGGCCCTCAAGCCGTGCGCACAGATCGGGGGAGAGGATCTGCATGTACCGCGCGAGGACGATGAGTTCGACGTCGAGCTCAGCAACAAGGTCGCTCAACCTCGTTTCGGCTGCGTCCTTGGTCTCTGAAGTGATCGGAATATGGTGGAAGTCGTGACCGTGGAATTCCGCCAGCGACCGCAGAGAGTCATGGTTGCCGGCCACCCCCACGATGTCGATGGGCAGCTGTCCCGAGCTCTGCTGGAACAGCAGAGTGTTGAGGCAGTGTGCGGCCTTGGACACGAGAACGAGGGTTCTCGTCTTCTTCTCCACGGGCTGGAGGCTCAGCGTCATATCGAAACGTTGGGCTGCCTCGGCGAGGGCAGACTCCAGGGTTTCGGCATCGGAATCCGTGGTCGTGACGAACTGGACTCGCAGGAAGAACTGCAGCGAATCGGGGGAGGAGAACTGCTGGGATTCGGTGATGTTCGCACCGAGTGATGCGAGGACCCCTGTCACGGCGTGGACGATTCCGGTTGCGTCCGGGCAGGTGACTCGCAGGATCCATTCTCTACTCATGGCCTCGATTCTAATGGTCGAACCCGGTGCGCACTGATACCGGCCCAGGATCCGTATGTCGAGAGGCCCGACGGCGTGAACTGGTTCGCTGTTAGCATTGTTTTCGGGTACTCGCGGAGCCGATCGCGGCGTCCCTCTCATCACTTTGGATGCCACAGGAGTGTATACATGACTGATAATTCGATGCAGGCCTC
The DNA here is from genome assembly GCF_014897515.1 of Brevibacterium sp. FME17. Classification (NCBI taxonomy): domain Bacteria; kingdom Bacillati; phylum Actinomycetota; class Actinomycetes; order Micrococcales; family Brevibacteriaceae; genus Brevibacterium; species Brevibacterium sp. FME17. Next base: position 15,487 of record NZ_JABUYD010000004.1, on the reverse strand, counting down.
GCTTGCAGACATCGATCCACAGATCGCGGAAGTCCTTGACCAGGAATTGGGCCGCCAGCGTTCGACTCTCGAGATGATCGCCTCGGAGAACTTCGTGCCGCGCGCCGTGCTGCAGGCACAGGGCTCAGTGCTGACGAACAAGTATGCCGAAGGTTACCCCGGGAAGCGCTACTACGGTGGCTGCGAATACGTCGATGTCGCTGAGACTTTGGCCATCGACCGGGCCAAGAGCCTCTTCGGTGCCGAATACGCGAACGTGCAGTCGCACTCCGGCGCCTCCGCCAACGCTGCTGTGATGCACGCCCTGGCCCGCCAGGGTGACAAGATGCTCGGCCTCTCACTGGCCCACGGCGGTCACCTCACCCACGGCATGAAGATCAACTTCTCGGGTCGCCTCTACGACGTCGCCTCCTACGAAGTCGATCCTGACACGTACCGGATCGACATGGACAAGGTGCGTGAGCGTGCGCTCGAACATCGTCCAGAGGTCATCGTCGCAGGCTGGTCAGCCTACCCGCGTCAGCTCGACTTCCAGGCCTTCCGCGACATCGCCGACGAGGTCGGAGCGAAGCTCTGGGTCGACATGGCACACTTCGCCGGCCTCGTCGCAGCCGAACTGCACCCCAACCCGGTGCCCTTCGCCGATGTTGTGTCATCGACGGTGCACAAGACCATCGGCGGACCACGCTCCGGCTTCATCCTCGGCAAGGAGGAGTACGCGAAAAAGTTGAACTCCGCGGTCTTCCCAGGTCAGCAGGGTGGACCACTCATGCACGTGATCGCGGCCAAGGCTGTGGCATTCAAGCTCGCCGCCTCCGAAGAGTTCAAAGCCCGCCAGGAACGGACCGTGCGCGGTGCCCAGATCCTGGCCGAGCGCCTCATGTCCGATGACGTCGCCAAGGCTGGAGCCACGGTCCTGACCGGCGGCACCGACGTCCACCTGGTCTTAGTCGACCTGCGCAACTCAGCTCTGGACGGACAGCAGGCAGAAGACCTGTTGCACGAGGTCGGCATCACCGTGAACCGCAACGCCGTTCCGTTCGACCCCCGCCCGCCCATGGTGACCTCCGGTCTGCGCATAGGCACCCCTGCCCTGGCTACCCGCGGGTTCGGCGATGCCGAGTTCACCGAGGTCGCCGATGTCATCGCCGAGGCGCTCAAGCCCGGTGCGAACGTCGACGCACTCGGCGCTCGGGTGAAGAAACTCAGCGAGAACTTCCCCCTCTACGAAGATCTGGAGCAGTTCTGATGGCAGCACGGATCCTTGACGGCAAGGTCTGTGCGAAGGCGATCAAGGACGAGCTGCGGACCACCGTCGAGAACCTGGCACAGCGGGGCATCGTCCCCGGCTTGGCCACGGTCCTCGTCGGTGAGGATCCGGGTTCGAAGTGGTATGTGGCGGGCAAGCACCGTGACTGCGCCGAGGTGGGCATCCATTCCATACGACGTGATCTTCCGGAGTCGGTGAGCCAGGAGGAACTCCTGACGGTCATTGACGAGCTCAACGCCGATGACGAATGCACCGGATACATTGTGCAGCTGCCGTTGCCCTCACACATCGACACGGACACCGTCCTCGAACGCATTGATCCTGCAAAGGACGCGGACGGGCTGCATCCGACCAACCTCGGCCGGCTGATGCTCAACGTCAACCGTGAGATCACCACCCCGCTGCCGTGCACCCCACGTGGAGTCATCGAACTGATGCAGCGCAATGGGATCGAATTGGCTGGCAAGCACGTTGTGGTCGTGGGTCGCGGTGTCACCGTCGGCCGGTCGATCGGTGCGCTGCTTACTCGTCGTGAGTACAACGCCACGGTGACGCTGACGCACACCGGAACGACGAATCTGCCCGAACTGTTGGCTCAGGCCGATATCATCGTCGCCGCCGCAGGGTCGGCCCGGATTGTGACCGCCGACTCGGTCAAACCCGGTGCGGTCGTCCTCGACGTCGGAGTCTCGCGTGAAGAGGATCCGGAGACGGGAAAGTCGAAGATCGTTGGAGACGTGGATCCTGGTGTCGCCGAGGTGGCGGCTTGGGTCTCACCGAATCCCGGCGGAGTTGGGCCCATGACTCGTGCACTGCTGTTGAAGAACGTCGTCGACGTGGCCGAGCGGGCGGCTGCACTCGCCTGAGCGTACATCTTCTGAAACGGACGGCCTCCCACACATCTGTGTGGGAGGCCGTCAGTCTCTGTTCTGGTGGTCACACCAGCTTGGTTCATTCTTCGATGATCAGTTCACTCTTCGAGGAGCTTGAGTTCGAAGAACACGCGAGGATCTCCTGCGCCCGCATAGTCGGAGATGAGTTCACCAGTGAACCCGAGCGAGGAATGGAAGGAGATCGCTGCCGAGGAATCCGGCAGGGTTGTCGCCTGCACCGATGAGACACCCAACTTCCGCGAGTGTTCGATGAAGTGCTGGTACAGACGTCGACCGATTCCCTGATGGCGGAAATCCGACCGAGCAGCAACCAGGTGGATATACGCCGGGCCGTCATGGGGGATGACGCCGAGCAGATAGCCGACGATCTCCGAACGGTATCTGGCAACCATTCCCGAGCTCACAAACTGGTGGAACCAATAGGCGTCGTGATCGCCGCTCAGGTCCCGGTCTCCCCAGAAGTTCTCCTGCGCGCCGAGTAGGAACTCTCGCATCTCACGGGCGTCTACTTCGTCGAGCGGGCTGATGCTCAGCTGCTCAGAATCGAAAGTCTCGTCTACAGCCATTACGCCTCCTGAAATATGCTTCTTTCCATCACTGTATAACGCCCAGGCCCGGATGAGTAGTGCGCTCATGCCATGATAGAACACATGATTCGAATTGCATCAGTCAACGTCAACGGAGTTCGAGCAGCATGGAGAAAGGGGATGCCCACCTGGGTAGACAGTGCCAAACCTGACTTCATCACACTGCAGGAAGTCCGGGCCGCCAACGACATCGCCCTGAAGGTGCTCGAGGACACCGGGTACACCACGATCAGCCACGACGCCGAGGCGAAGGGGCGTGCCGGGGTCGCAGTCATGGCTCGTACGCAGCCCGTCGAGGTCCGCGAAGGACTCGGTGCAGATGAGTACTTCGATCGGGCTGGTCGGTGGCTGGAAACGGACTATCGGCTCGGCGACGGGTCGTTGCTGACACTCGTGTCGGCTTACGTCCATTCCGGTGAGGTCGACACCCCCAAGCAGGAGGACAAGTACCTTTTCCTCGATCGGATGACGGTACGTCTGCCAGAGCTTGCGAAGCACGCCGATCACGTACTGATCACCGGTGACCTCAACGTCTGCCACACCGAACGAGACTTGAAGAACTGGAAAGCCAACCGCAAGAAGTCCGGTTTCCTACCCGAAGAGCGCGCCTACTTCGACGGCTTCTTCGGCGATGTCGGCTTCGTCGACGTCCACCGGTCACTCAGCGGCGATGTCGACGGACCCTACACCTGGTGGTCCATGCGTGGGCAGGCCTTCGACAACAACGCCGGATGGCGCATCGATTATCAGATGGCGACACCGGCACTCGCCGAGGCGGCTGTGAAGGCCACGGTCGACAAGGCCGACAGCTGGGCCGAGCGTTGGTCAGATCACGCCCCACTGGTCATTGACTACGACCTTCCCGGTCCGAAGTAATACCACCGTCTCAGCAACCCTCCGGGCGCTGGGCAACTGCAGGGGACCAGTCCACTTAATGTTGCTCAGGGCCCGGAGGGTTGCCGTGTTTCAGCAGGCCGGTCGTTTAGGCGTATGAGGAGCCGAGCTCGATGAGCAGCACGCCGATGAGGATGAGACCGATACCGACGAGCATCTTCCGTGTCAGCTTCTCTTTGAAGAGTGCGCGGCCGGCCAAAGCAGTCAGCGCGACTCCGGTGGCGGCCCAGATCCCGTAGGCCACGCCCAGGGGAATGCCGGTGCGCAGAGTCAGGCTGAGCAGGCTGAAGGAGACGAAGTAGCCGGCGCCGACACCGGCATACCACCACCTGCTGCCGCCGACCGATGCCATTCGCAGACAGATTGTGGCAGCAACCTCGAGGACGATCGCGATGGCGAGCAGAATCCAGCCGATGATCATGACTCGTCTCCAGGTGCACTCAAGTCTTCGTCTCCTGGGCGACCACGATCGCTCTCCGGAGCGTCCGGCAGAGTCTGACGCGCATCGTCATCCCGGTTGCCGACCTCGACGAGGATGACGCCGGCCATGATGAACACGATTCCGGTGATCATGACGGGGGTCAGCGGTTCCGCGAAGAGGACAAGAGACAGAACTGCTGTGAGTGCGACTCCCGCGGCGCCCCAGATTCCATAGGCAATGCCCAACGGCATGCCGACGCGAAGAGTGAGGCTTAAGAAGACGAACGCTGCGGCATAACCGAGGCCGACGAGGACGTAGAGGGCGGGGGAGTCAAGGGCTCCCTTCAGCGCCAGCGTGCCAGTCACCTCGGCGATGACGGCGCCCATCAGAAATAACCATTTGCGCACCAGGCAATTATCGAGCATGGTCATCTGGCAGGGAAATCGTGTCCCTTCCGATCAGACGACGAAGGCCCGGGTCCGGGCGGAGAAAGCTCCACACGGACCCGGGCTCCCAATGCTCAGCAGCACCGAACGTCACGAACACCGATTTACAGAAGCACCGAGTGTCAGCAGCACCGAACCTTCGGGTTGCGGTCCTGCTCATCGGTGAGATCGCGCCAGAACTCCTTCTCACCCATGGCACCCTCGCGAGTGCCGTGGCGGCGCTCGTAGGACTCCATGTAATGGATGTAGGCGTTCTCGCCCATGACCTCTTTGAGGTACCACAGCAGCCCTGCCGCGCCCCGACGAAGCGAACCCCAAAGGTCCTTCACGAGACGCTCGAGCGGATGTGTGCTTGCACTGGTCATGCTGTCTCTCCTTTCGGTGTCGTCGTCACGGTGCTCAGAACACGATCACGGTCGTTTGAGCGGGGACTGCTCGTCCCACTGTGCCTGGACCTCGCGTTCGGCCTTACGTGCGATGAGACCTGCCGGGGCAAACATCTTCGTCTCAGTGTAGGGCTCTTCAGAAGTGGGCAGCGACCCCTTCTTGATGGCTTCGATGGACTTCCATACGGCCATGACGACAACCATCGCTACAAGCAGCGCGAAGACGATCGAGAGCGTGCCCTGCACAAAGGTGTTGCGGACGACGGCACCCATCGCCGCCGCCCCCTCGGTGTTGCCCAAGGAGGTTTCCCCGGACGCCAAGGCATCCTTATAGGCGAAGTGCTGTGCCCAGTAGCCGAGGGCGGGATCCGAGGAGAAGATCTTCTGCCAGGACGCGACCATGGTGACCACGAGGTCGATCACAAGCGGTATGCCCGGGATCCATGCCCAGCGGGCCAGACCCATCTTGCACACGATGGCGAATACCACCGCCAGGGCAATGGCCGCCAACAATTGGTTGGAGATGCCGAAAAGCGGGAACAGTGTGTTGATGCCGCCGAGAGGGTCGGTGACCCCCATCAGCAGGATCGACCCCCAAGCCGCGACCATGATGAACGTCGTCAGCCACGCACCCGGAGTCCATGACGGATCACGGAACTTCTTTGAGAAGTTGCCGAGGGCGTCGCTGAGCATGAAGCGGGCCACGCGGGTGCCGGCATCGATCGTGGTGAGGATGAACAGAGCTTCGAACATGACTGCGAAGTGGTACCAGAATGACATCCATGCTGGTCCGCCGAAGATATTGTGGAGAATGTGCGCCATACCCATTGCCAAGGTGGGGGCACCGCCGGTGCGGGAGACGATGCTCTCTTCGCCGACGTCCTTGGCCGCCTGCTCGAGGATCTCGGGACTCGTCGTGACGCCGGACATGCCCAACGAGTTGCTGATGAAGTCCGATGCTCCTTGGGCAGTTCCACCTGTAAGCGGTTCGGCGGCGTTCATCGCGAAGTACAGTCCCTTGTCGAGGCAGATCGCGGCCACCAGAGCCATGATTGCGACGAAGGACTCCATGAGCATTCCGCCGTAGCCGATGAGGCGGGCCTGGGATTCCTTTTCGATCAGCTTAGGTGTGGTGCCCGAGGAGATCAGCGCGTGGAATCCCGATAGAGCCCCGCAGGCGATGGTGATGAAGAGGAATGGGAACAGAGCTCCGGCGAAGGCAGGGCCCTCGGAGTTGAAGGCGAACTCGGTCACGGCCGGCATCTGCACGCTCGGGTTGACGATGATGATGCCGACGGCCAGCAGGATGATGGTGCCGAGCTTCATGAATGTTGACAGGTAATCGCGCGGTGCCAGCAGCACCCACACCGGCAGGACGGCGGCGAGGAAGCCGTAGATCATCAGGCACCAGGCCAACGTCACCTTGTCGAGATGGAAGATCTCGGACCAGACGGGCGAATTGTGGACCCAACCGCCAGCCACGATGGCCAGGAGCAGGAGGATGATGCCGATGACCGAGACCTCGACGACCTTGCCTGGGCGCAGGTAGCGCATGTAGACGCCCATGAACACGGCGATCGGAATCGTCATCGCGATGGAGAAGACGCCCCAGGGGCTTTCGGCCAGCGCGTTGATGATGACGACCCCGAGGACGGCGATGAGGATGACCATGATGAGGATGATGCCCAGCGAGGCGATGATTCCGCCCGTACGTCCCAGCTCATCGCGAGTCATCTGTCCCAGCGAGCGGCCGTTACGGCGCATCGAGAAGAACAACACCAGGTAGTCCTGAACGCCGCCGGCGACGATGACGCCGAGGACGATCCACAGAGTGCCGGGCAGGTAGCCCATCTGGGCAGCGAGAATCGGTCCGACCAGAGGGCCGGCACCGGAGATGGCGGCGAAGTGGTGACCGAAGAGAACGCGGCGGTCGGTGGGCGCGAAGTCACGTCCATTGTCGTTGAGCTCTGCGGGGGTGGCCCGTTTCGGGTTGGGGCGGCAGATCTTCCATTCGATGAACTTCGCGTAGAAGCGGAATGCGATGAGGTAGCTGCCTACTGCAGCGGCGACGAACCAGCTGGCCGACATCTCTTCTCCGCGCACGAACGCAATCATCGCCCACCCGGCGGCCGCGACCAGCGCGATGAGCACCCAGATGACGATCTTCACCGGGGTCCATCGTGGCTTCTCGACCACAGCCACCGGCGGCAGCCCCTCTTCGGTTCTGACATATTCGACCGACAAGATTTCCTCCTCGTTGAGCTCGATGACGGCGCACCGAATCTTCGTTGCCCATGATCACCGGGCTCGGGCCCACCGCTGACGGTAGACCGAACCATGTGAGATACCTCGATGAATCATGTGATCTGCATCGTCACTATACCGTTTGCCGATGGTGTGGAGGTGGCGGAGGTCACCAAAACAGCCGAGCTTGTTCCGAACGTCGTTTCAGCTGGTGTTCCCTGATTCCGACGGTTCAGCAGCGCCAGTGTCGTTCACTCGTCTGCGCAAGTCTTGTCCGAGTCCCCGGCACGCACGGAGTGGTCTGCGAAGACGCGGCGATGAAGTGGCATCATAGTTCTATGATGACTTCTTCTCTGCCACGCACAGTTTCCGGCATCCAGGCCACCTCGGACTCCCTGCACCTGGGTAACTACATCGGAGCTCTGCAGCAGTTCGTGGCGCATCAGGAGTCACATGATGCCTTCTACTTCATCGCGAACATGCACGCCATCACCGTCGAACAGGACCCGACTGACCTGCGCGCGCGGACCCTGCGCACAGCGGCGCAGTTCATTGCGGCAGGCATCGATCCGGAGAAGTCGACGATCTTCGTGCAGTCTCAGGTCCCCGCCCACCCTCAGTTGTCGTGGGTCCTCGAATGCACCACGTCGATGGGCGAGGCCAGCCGGATGACGCAGTTCAAGGACAAGTCGTCCAAGCAGGAGCATGTATCCCTGGGCCTGCTCACCTACCCGGCGCTGATGGCTGCCGACATCCTCCTCTACAACCCGCAGATGGTGCCCGTGGGCGAGGACCAGCGCCAGCATCTCGAGCTGACCAGGAACCTGGCCGAACGCTTCAACTACCGGTTCGGTGAGACTTTCGTCGTCCCCGAGGCACAGATCCTGAAGGCCACCGCGAAGATCTATGACCTGCAGAACCCCGCAGCGAAGATGTCGAAGTCTCTGCCCAGCCCGCTGGGCCGCATCGACATCCTCGACGACGCGAAGTCGCTGACGAAGAAGATCAAGTCCGCGGTCACCGACGATGGCAAGGAAATCGCTTTCGATCCGGAGGCCAAGCCCGGAGTCTCGAACCTGCTCACGATCTACTCCTCGCTGACATCGAGGTCAGTCGATGACATCGTCGCAGACTACGAAGGCAAGATGTATGGTCACCTCAAGGTCGACCTGGCCGAGATCGCCGTCGAAGCCCTGACCCCAGTGCGTGAACGCACCAATGAACTCCTGCAGGACCGGGCACAGCTCCAGTCCATCCTCGATGCGGGTGCGGCTAAGGCCAATGAGATCGCCGAGGTGACCCTGCGAGACGTCTACGACAAGGTCGGTTTCGTCTGAGCTGGCCTCACCCCGATCCGACCTGCCGTGCGATGAGTGTGAAGGAAGAACCGTGGCGAAGAAGAAACCCGAAGAGGGACCGCTGAATCTGACTCCGGACATGCTGCACACCGCGGCACGGATGGAAGACCGCTTCAACGGCTGGCTGCAGAATCGGGCCACCGACCACACTTATCAGCGCACGGTCATCGCCTATGACACATACGGGGGAACCGGCTGGGTGAGGGTGCTCGGCCGTTTGGTCCTGACTCCAACCGGTCAGCCTGCGGCGGATCTGCAGGCGAGCATCCGGGGGTGGAAGTCCTTCGTCAGTGTGCCTCTGCCCAATGACGCGGCTTGGGTGCGCGTCAATGACGAGGAGCACATGGTCACCGCCGACCGGGGCGGCATCATCGACACGGTCATTCCCGGTGACTTTCAGCCCGGTGAGACCGAGATTGAACTGTGGACCGATGGGTCGCTCGTAGATTCGGCTGCGGTGACGATCATCGGCGAGGACTCGACGTTCGGCATCATCTCCGACATCGACGACACCGTCATGGTCACCTCACTGCCGCGGCCGTTCCTGGCAGCGTGGAACACCTTCGTTCTCAGCGAGCATGCCAGGTCGCCGGTGGCGGGAATGGCCGTTCTCTACGACCGGATCACCTATATGCGCCCGAATTCTCCGATGGTCTATCTGTCCACGGGAGCCTGGAATTCGGCCCTGACGATCAAACGGTTCCTCTCCCGCAACTTGTACCCGATGGGGCCCCTGCTTCTCACCGACTGGGGGCCGACGACGACTCGGGCCTTCCGTTCGGGCAAGGAGCACAAACGCAATTCCCTTGAGCGCCTCTCGCGTGAGTTCCCGTGGATGAAATGGCTGCTCATCGGCGATGACGGGCAGAAGGACGAAGAGGTCTACGGAGAGTTCGTGGACAATCACCCCGACAATGTCGCCGCCGTCGCCATCCGTCAGCTCACCGTCGGTGAAGCGGTCTGGGCCGGCGGTCGTTCGAAGCGCCACGGTCGCGGGCAGGGTGTGCCGTGGATCTATGCCCCGGACGGTGCAGGGCTGTCCTCGCGCCTGACCGAACGGGGCATCATCTCCACGATCTGAGTGCTCTTTGACTCAGCCGACGCGTTCGGAAGTGCGTACTCGAGAGTCGAGTTCCATCTTCGCAGCCTCGAACTGTGTGGCCAGGTCGTCGACCAGTTCGCCAGTGGTGCTCTTGGAGCTGAGCACGCCGATTCCCTGACCCGATCCCCAGATGTCCTTCCAGGCCTTCGAGTCCGAGCCGTCGCTTGTTCCGAAGTCCATCTTCGTCGGATCGGCCTCGGGGAGGTTGTCGGGATCGAGGCCGGAAGCGGTGATGGAACCGCGCAGGTAGTTGCCTTTGACTCCGGTGAAGTAGCTGGAGTAGACAACATCCTCGGCGGCGGAGTCGACGATCATCTGCCTGTAGTCTTCGGTGACGTTGGCTTCGGCCGTCGACAGGAATGCGGAGCCGACGTAGGCGCAGTCAGCACCGGCTGCCAGTGCAGCGAGGATCGACCTGCCATGCGCAATCGCTCCCGAGAGCAGCAGCGGTCCGTCGAACCAGGACCGGATCTCCTGGACCAGAGCAAATGGTGAGAGCGCTCCGGCGTGGCCACCGGCGCCGGCAGCGACGGCGATGACGCCGTCGGCGCCCTTCTCCACTGCCTTGTGTGCGAATTTGTTGTTGATGACGTCGTGGAGGACGATGCCGCCGTAGGAGTGGACGGCTTCATTGACCTCTTCACGTGCACCCAGAGAGGTGATCACGATGGGCACCTGGTGGCGAACCACCTCGGCGAGGTCCTCTTCCAACCGGTTATTCGAGCGGTGGACGATGAGGTTCACGGCGTACGGCGCGGCCGGCTGAGCCGGATTCGCGGCTGTGAACGCGGCGTTGGACTCGGAGATCTCGTCGAGCCAGTCGGTGAGCATGGATGCCGGGCGGGCGTTGAGTGTGGGGAAGGACCCGATGATGCCGGACTGGCACTGGGCTTTGACCAGCTCAGGACCGGATGCGATGAACATGGGGGAGCCGAGCACCGGAAGCCGCAGCTGGGAGAGAAGATTGTCGAAAGAATTCATTGTGACTCCTTTGGGTGGATGAACATTCCTACTCTAACTGAACGATTGTTAAAAGTGGTCGATCAGGCAGAGACAAAGATGGCGCAGACGAGTCGATTCGTCTGCGCCATCGAACCTGCCTGTGTCAGCAGATCCGTGTCATTGCGGGGTGGATCAGGAATCCGTGAAGTTCGCGTCCCGCTTCTCCACGAATGCGGCCATTCCCTCGGACTGGTCGTTCGTGGCCAGAGTGGAATGGAAGAGGCGCCGTTCGTAACGCAGTCCCTGTTCGAGTGTCGTTTCGAATGCGGTGTTGACCGCTTCCTTCACCATCGCCGAGGCGATGCGGGACTTGGATGCGATCGTCTGCGCGATCTCGTTGGCCGTGGCAATCAGTTCATCGGGCTCGACGATGCGTGCCACGAGGCCCGAGCGCTCGGCTTCTTCGGCATTCATCATGCGTCCGGTCAGGCACATGTCCATTGACTTGGCCTTGCCGATGGCGCGGGTCAGTCGCTGGGACCCGCCCATGCCCGGCAGGACGCCGAGGTTGATCTCGGGCTGGCCGAACTTGGCCTTCGTCGACGCGACGAGGATGTCGCCCATCATGGCCAGCTCACAGCCGCCGCCGAGGGCGAAGCCGTTGACAGCGGTGATGACTGGCTTGCGCACGTTCGTGAGGCGGGTCCAACCGGCGAACCAGTCGGCTTTGAAGGCGGTGGCGAAGTCGAGGTTGGACATCTCCTTGATGTCGGCACCCGCGGCGAAGGCCTTGCCGCTGCCGGTGATGATGATCGCTTTGACCTCATCGTCGGCGTCGAATGCGGTGGCTGCGTCTGTGATGTCGGTGAGCACCTGCATGTTCAGCGCATTGAGCGCCTTCGGGCGGTCGATCGTAATGGTGGCGACGCCCTGGTCGACGGCTGTGAGGATGGTTTCGTAATTGCTCATGAGAACACCTTCTCTTCGTGGACGGTGGTGAGAATGTCGTTGACCGTTTCGTCGCTGACTTCGTCGAGCGAAGCCGGCGACCACTGGGGGTTGCGGTCCTTGTCGATGACCTGCGCGCGAATGCCCTCCTTGAGATCCGGGCGACGGGTCAGTGCGACGGCTGCGCGGTAGTCCTGTTCGAGGACCTCGGCCAAGGACATGTTCTTAGCCTTGCGTACGGCGGCCAGGGTCACCTTCACCGAGGTGGGGGCCTTGGAGCCGATCAGTTTCCCGGCAGCGTTGGCATCGGGGTTCGCATGCGCGGCAAGCGCTGCGACGATGTCTTCTGCTCTGTCTGCGGTATAGCATTCGTCGATCCAGCTTGCGGCCTCGGCGAGTTCGTTCTCCGGAGCATCGGCGGCGTAGCGCCCGATCACGGTCTCAACGTCACCACCTGCTTCGAGGTCGGCGATGAGTGCCGGCACATCTGCGTCGGTGACGTAGTAGTCGGCCAGGCCCATGGCCAGCGCGGCTCCTGCTCCGACCGGCAGACCCGTCAGTGCCAGGTGGGTTCCGAGCTGGCCCGGGGCATTGGCCAGCAGGTGGGTGCCGCCGACGTCCGGGAACAGTCCGATTCCGGTTTCTGGCATCCCGATCTTCGTGGAGTCGGTGACGATGCGGTGTGTACCGTGGCCCGAGATTCCGACTCCGCCGCCCATTGTGATGCCATTCATGATCACGACGTAGGGCTTCGGGAACTGCGAGATCTCATAGTTCATCTTGTATTCGCGATTCCAGAATCGGGCGTTCTCATCGGTTCCGGCCACAATGTCGTTGTAGACGGCCTTGATGTCGCCTCCGGCGCACAGTCCGCGTTCGCCGCGTCCGGTGACCAGGACAGCCTTGATCGTCTCATCGTCGCGCCAGCTCTTGAGAGCGTCATCGATGGCGCCCACCATGTCCTGGCCCAGTGCATTGATCAGTTTCGGTTTGTTGAGTTCAATCCGTCCCACCCCGTTGTGACTCGAGGTGATGACGGAGGGTTCGCCCGGCGTTGCCGCAGCTTCAGTCGTCATATCAGCCCACTCCTGTGCTCTTGCGCGAAATGATTACGCGCATGATTTCGTTGGTGCCTTCCAGAATCTGGTGGACGCGCAGGTCACGCACCAGCTTCTCAATTCCATACTCTGTCAGATAGCCGTAGCCGCCGTGCAACTGGAGTGCCCTGTTGGCGACATCGAAGCCCGAATCCGTGGCTGTCAGTTTGGCCATCGCAGAGAGCAGCGAGGTGTTCGGATCGCCCGCATCGTAGGCGTTGGCGGCCCGCCACAGGAGGGAGCGAGCGGCCTCGAGTTTGGTCTGCATCTCCGCGACTTCGAATCGCAAGGCTTGGAATGCGGAGAGCTCGGTTCCGAAGGCCTGTCGTTCGCCCATGTAGTCGATGGCCTTCTCCAGCGCGGACTGCCCACCGCCGAGTGAGCATGCTCCGATGTTGAGCCGTCCACCGTCAAGACCGGACATGGCGATCTTGAAGCCCTGACCTGGTTCACCGAGGAGGTTCTCCTTCGGTACACGCACGTTTTCCATGATGACCTGGCGAGTCGGCTGAGCGCGCCAGCCCATCTTCTGTTCGTTGGGGCCGAAGGAGAGGCCTTCCATGCCCTTTTCGAGGATGAAGGCGGAGATTCCGCGCGAACCGTCCTGACCGGTGCGTGCCATGACCAGGTATGTTTCGGAGGTGCCGGCACCGGAGATGAACTGTTTGACGCCATTGAGTACATAGGAGTCACCGTCTTCCCTCGCCGAGGTGCGCAGAGCAGCAGCATCGGAACCGGCGTTGGGCTCAGTCAGGCAGTAGCTGCCGAGGTGTTCCATGGCGACCAGGGGAGCGAGGTACTTCGACCTCTGCGAGTCATCTCCGTATTTGTCGATCATCCACGCCACCATGTTATGGATGGAGATGTATGCAGCGACCGAGGGGCAGGCTGTCGACATAGCTTCGAAGATGAGGGCAGCATCCATGCGACCCATTCCTGTACCGCCGGCTTCTTCGCTGACGTAGATTCCGCCCATGCCCAGGTCGGCGGACTTCTTGATGACGTCGACGGGGAAGTGGTGCTCGGCGTCCCACTCCAGCGCATGCGGAGCGATCTCGGAGTCGGCGAATTCGCGCACCATACCGGAGATTGTCTGTTGTTCTTCGGTGAGGCCGAACGGCAGGGCAGCTGCTGTGCTGCGGGACATGATTCCTCCACGGTTAGGGCTATTCACGATTGAGGCTTGTCGCATACGTGATGACGTTCACGACGATACGGAGAAATTACTTGGACGTCCAACTAATTAAAGTCAGTCTGTTCCATCATGTGCAGTTAACAGGGGAGGGTGGAGAACCGCTCAGCGGCAGAGTCAGGCGTGGTCTTCGAGCTCGGACCGCAGTGATTCAAGGTGGGGGAGGAGTTTGCCCAGATCGGCCCCCGACAGCGCGGGTGAGCTGAATACCTCGTCGTTGAGCGCGGAAGTCGCGCGTGCAGAAAGCTCGCGACCGACTTCGGTGAGCTCTACGAGCGTGGTGCGACGGTCATCGGGGTGACTGCGCCTCTTCACGAGGCCGGCCTTCTCGAGTCGATCAACCGAGTTTGTCGTCGACGTGGCGTGGACTTGGAGGCGGGCCGAAATCTTCGACATCGGCAAAGTCCCCGACTTGGTGAAGGAGAGGAGAGTGAGGACTTCATACCGGGAGAATGTCAGCGCAAATGGTTTCAGGGCGGCATCGACCTTGGCCAGAAACAGCTGATGGACTCTCATCACCGAGATCACGGTCGTCATGCCATCGGTGGAATCGTGCCAACCGTGGGCGAGCCACTGCTTCCTGGACTCCTCGATCGGGTCGAGTCTGCTCGCTGATGTCTTTTCCGCCGCCATTGTCGACAGTGTAGTGAAGTGAGAAGATAAGCGCATGTGTGGTCGACTCAATATGTCTCTCGATCCGGCAGATCTTGCCGATGAGCTCCGCCTCGACGTCATTTCCTATGACTACACGCCCAGGTACAACGTACCTCCGGGGTCTTTCGTGCCGATCGTTGTGGAGCGACTGGATGATGAAGGACAGTTGACGCGTCGACTGGAGACTGCTTCGTGGGGATTGGTCCCTGGGTGGGCGAAGGACACGAAGATCGGGTTCAAGGCATTCAATGCACGCTCGGAGACAGTTCTTGAGAAGCCGATGTTTCGGCAGTCCATCAAGAGGCGTCGCTGTGCACTTCCGATTCCCGGGTATTACGAGTGGGAGACCACTGAGGATGGCAAGCAGCCATGGATGATGTCGGCTGCCGGTAAGGACCCGCTGTTCATGGCTGGCCTGTTCGAATTTTGGAAGCAGCCAGACCAGTCCTGGTTGGTGTCGACGACGATACTGACGATGGAAGCCGCCGGACACCTGAGCGATGTCCATCATCGGATGCCGGTCTTCCTTGATCGTGGAGCAGTTGACGGATGGATCGACCCCGCGGTCCCGAGCGCCGACGTTCCCCCACTGTTGGAAACGGCTCTCGCGCAGGTCGACCCCGCGAGCGTGACCCGCCATAAAGTGGGCAAGAGCGTGGGAAACGTTCGCAATGACGGGCCAGAACTCACCGCCCCCGTGGGGTGAGTGACTTCTGCGCATCCGCCGAAAACGCCGTGCGATCAGCGCCCGGGAGCGGGGCCAACGGGCCGACACCAGTTCGTTTTGCGCACCGCGCTGGATGTGTGTAGTGTGTACCGAGTTGCCAGCCCGCAAGGAACGGCAACGGTTACTCTGATCAGGTTTGATCCCAGCAAAATGAAGATGAACTTCAAGTTGCGAAGGCCCAAACAACACTGTAGAGTTAACATCCGCTGGTACGGCGGGCCGCAAGGCAGAACGTGCACAATTGAAACTGACACCCCTGGTGTACACGCCCTTTTTGGGGGTTGTGGTGACGGGTGAGTGTTTGTGGTTTGAGAATCCAATAGCGT